>JBIKSB010000150.1:0-3488 GCA_044348855.1 Ilumatobacteraceae bacterium
TGTGGTGCCCACAAGACCACCACCGGCGCCGCCATTTGAATGCGGTGTGAGCTGGTTCGGAGTTGATCCCGCACCTCCACCGCCACCTGCAGTCACTAAATCAGTAGTTGCACCCGCGACACGAATAGCTGATCGTCCGCCGCCTGATCCATAGCCATGAGGTGAGTTCACTATCGAGCCGCCGCGACCACCACCGCCATAGGTGGCAGGTGTTCGCCACACGGTGCTACCACCGCTGCCACTGATGATGACTGGTGCGCGACCTCCACCTGCTTCACCCACTATGACTGTGTAGATCTGACCAGTTACAACTGTGCGCACTCCACGCGCATACCCACCACCGCCACCATTGCCGCCCTTAAAGGTTGCATCAGTTCCGATACTGCCGCCACCACCGGCACCCACCAAAAGAAATTCTGCTGAAGTAACGCCAGTTGGCACAGTCCATGTTTGGTCTGCGCCTGTGAACCGAAATGTTTCATACACATCAGCTCCCGCGAGAACGTACTTGATGACGACACATCCATCTCCACCACGTGTAAGCGCAACATTGTCATTACGCATTCCACCGACGCCGGTACCGATCACACACGTGGGAACAGATGATCCAGACGCACTTGCTTTTTGAGCGTCAAGAGAAATGGGAAGTCCAATCAGAACAATGGTTGCTACTAATGCACACGCTCTGGAAGAGGCCGATGAAAATTGACGGGTGAACATGCCAATGGACCTCAGCGACTGAGTCGATGAGGCTGTGACAGAACCTACGGGAGTGTTATTCCGGTACCCATCAGAGAAAAACACATGCAAATAATAGAGAGCATTACCAATGTGACCAATTTGGGGCCTTTTGTATCCATCAACTTGAGGTTGAGGGTTGTGCTAATCCCCTTGTATGCAAAGGGCAAGAGCGATGGAGCCTCAGCGCAGATCTGAACTCTTCCCAGTTCTACTTCACGACTTTTACAGTCAGATAGCGCATTGACTTTGATTTCTTCGACGATTGATACTGAATTGTCACTTTAACATTTCGAGTTCTTGTGAAGCTATAGCGCTTCCCGTTAAACCTCATTCCGTGAGGTGCATTCACTGTTATCTTCGCTGGGCCAAGTGATCTCGTTTGGAACACTCCAGCAGCTTTCAGCAAAGAATTCGCACTGAGTGTCTGATTCCTCTTCACTACAAGTATGCGTTGCACTGTCATGGTGGGAATAGAAAAACCAATTCCAGTTGTCGATACCAACAAGCCATCTGCTGTAGGGATGTATTCGGTGACAGGAACTGTGGAACCATCACGTGCAGTTCGCTTGACAGGCAATGTCACCGCATTGGCTTGATCGGGAGTTAACCCAAATGAATTCATCAGGTGTGGCGAAGGTAAATACATCCTGAAGTTGGCCAAGTTGAGATCATTCACGCCATTGACAGCAGCCTTGAAGTGAGGGCCGGCAATCTTTAGCTGTGCTGCCCCAGTGAATCGATCTGTAGAGGTAAGCCCAAAAATAGATGCGTTTGTATCAACCCAACCACCTTGGCTTTTTGCATCAAAAATGTAAACGAAGCAATCATTTGTCGGATTGATTCTCTTGCATTCAGCATCCGCAGCATCAGGAGGCACAATAGAGCTGCGCATGGCCGGCAATAGCAACATCGACACTCTGTTAGTTGCAGATGATTGAGCGACATCTCCAACTGTGCATGTATCGACAGCAAGCACCCAACCAAGGCATAGCCCACTAGATGCTGCATGAATCTCGGAGCTATTGGCATTGATTGTCGCAATGTCTCGAACCCCAGGGGCGGCGGGAACAAACGATTGCAACGAGCCATTGACGATGACTGCGTTCACGGCCGAGGTGGGATGCTTCTTCATTGAACGGCGGAAATTGACCTCAACGTTCGTCATGGGTATTGGGGCATTTATCGACATTGATCGCGGGAAGATCACCATGTAGGGATACTCACATTGAGTCACGGTGGTATCTACAAATTTGCACGGCCCCGAATACAGCCCGCCGCTGATTTGGTATCTCGCCTCATTCGGATTTTGTACTGGAGTCAAACGCACGCCATCAACTGAGATTGAGTCAATACACCCTTTCTCGGTAGAAGGTTGGCAGAAGGCCAAACCGGTGTTGTTTGCTATTTGCGTATTGGCAACGTACACACCCACAACTGGTTCAGATACAGCAGCATTAACAGAACCCGACACTGGCCACCCCATGAGAGCCACACCCAATGCACTCATCACAATTCGTTTCATATGTCCACCTTAGTGGTCATATTCATGTAGCTAAACGAGCGAAACCTTCGTCAAGACTGATGCGCGGTTCCCACTCCAGTATCTCTTTTGTTTCAGAGATGTCAAACCAATGCGAAATGCCTAATTGGTAGGCAGTGAACTTTGTGAGAGGTGGCTCGTTGTGTGGGCGTAACCGAAACAGCGTTTCAATAATCGACCCGAGAACAACTGCAGTACGCAAACTCACCGACCGAGGCGAAAATGGCACGCCCGCAGCCGTACAGATTGACTGCACCAAACTGCTCACAGAACGCGGTTCTCCATTGCTCACCACAAGTGCTCGTCCATCAAGATTCTTTTGTATTCCTATGCGTTCTGCCGCAGCAACCAAAGCATCAGACACATTGTCTATATATGTGGAATCCACAATGGCATCGCCATTGTTCACCAACACAAGACGGCCTTGTTGGGCGCGTTCCACAATGCGGCCCACCAATTGGGTGTCCCCTGGCCCCCATACAAGATGTGGTCGTAACGCCACCGCGGGCACGCGATGGTCATTGAGTACAGCACGTTCTGCGATGGATTTAGTGCGTGAATAATGGCCCATCACATCGTCGATTGCAGGTGGAGAAACTGCACCTTCAACTGGTGTTGTGCTGTAGGACACTGAAGGAGAAGAGACATACACCACTCCGCGACAACCCACATCAGCAGCTGCATTCATGATGTTTTCAGTGCCTGTCACATTGATGGAAAAGAAGTCTTCAAAAGATCCCACTAGACCAACTTTGGCTGCGGCATGAATGACGACATCGCAACCATGCATTGCTTCGCGCACCACATTGATGTCCCGAATATCCCCACGAAACACCTTCACAGGAAGATCTGAGTCTCCCCGCTGCATGACATGTACTTCGTGTCCGCGGCGCAACAACTCACGTACCGTGTATGCCCCAATCATCGAGGTTGCACCGGTGACAAGTACTCGCATCATTTGTTCAACTGTTCGGAGGCCCACACGCCAAGTGCAGTGCGGTCAATCTTGGAGTTATGCCGGCGATCTACTGGGAGTGCTTTTTTGTACAAAACATTGCTCACCAGTGGAAAAACACCGCGCACGGCATTGTGAATTGCAGTATCTGCAACACCAGTTCTACTTCCGTCGCACAACACCACCACAAGTGATTGCTGGCCGTCGATCGTTACTCCCACTGCTGCTGCAGTGACGCCGGGAAACATCTCT
>JBIKSB010000018.1:0-11463 GCA_044348855.1 Ilumatobacteraceae bacterium
TGAGGGATTGAAGGTTGGCGATCGCATTTTTGTGCCAATTGGTCAGGGTGGTTTTTCAGATGAAGCAATTGCTCATGCATCACGGGCATTGCGCATCCCTGATTCACTCACCGATGGCCAGGGCGCAACATTCATGCAGAGTTATCTCACGGCATGGTTCGCATTTCATCATCGTGCAGTTCTCCAAGAAGGCGACACCATGTTGGTTCTTGGTGCCGGAGGAGGCGTGGGATTGGCTGCAGTAGATCTTGCTGTCTCCATGGGAGTCAAAGTTATTGTTGCTGCTTCGTCGGCTGAGAAACGTCAATTAGGTCTAGACCGTGGTGCTTTTGCAGCAATTGATGTCCTCAATGAAGACGTCAAAGTGCGTGCGCGGGAACTTTCGGAGAACAAACTTGATCTTGTCTATGACCCTGTGGGTGGCGACCTTGCCGAGCAATGTCTGCGTGCATTGTCACCTGGTGGTCAGTACTTGGTGGTGGGATTTGTTGCGGGTATTCCGCGCTTGCCTGCAAACCATATTCTGCTCACCAACAGAACTGTTGTGGGAATTGACTGGGGTGCATGGATGTTGCGTAACCAAAAGGCCAACGGTGAAATGTTGATGGAAGTATTGGCAGAAATTACTGCGGGACGATTGCACCCGATTGAACCTGTGGCGTATGGGATGACCGATGCAGTGCGTGCGATGCGCGACCTTCAGAATCGACAAGTTGCGGGCAAGGTTGCACTCATTCCAAACTTTTAGAGAAATGAGAACTCACACAGCAAAGGGTGAATAACCAGGCGCCACTAGTGGCCATGGTTGAATCTTTTCCATGTGCTGTGCAAGTCCAAGTGCGAGGCCATCCTCACAACGTGCAGAAATAATCTGCAGTCCGCACGGGACACCATGGTTGTCGAGTCCCATCGGCACACTCACTGCGGGATGACCTGTGAAGTTGTTGTCGGGAGTGTTCAAAGTAATCATCGGATCAGATGTTGTGCCGGCAGTGCTGGGAAGTGGACCTTCTGCAGGCCATGCACGTGCATTGGTTGTAGGTGTGACCAGCACAGTGCCATCGGTAAGGAGAGCATCAAAGCGTGCAGTGACTTCGTGTCGCTTTCGTTGGGCCTCGAGGTATTGATCAATTGTCACAGATTTTCCAAAACGCAATTGGGCCTGTACATAGTCAGTGAGTTGATCCCATCGGTGTTCCTCGTGGCGCAAACTTTGTGTGAGCTCTGCAGTAGAGATCACAAACCAGTTCCAAATGGTGTCGTTGTCAGAGGGTGCATCCACAGGGATGACTTCAATGCCACTTTGTGCCATTAACTCAAGGCTGTGTTCGAAATGAGCAGCAATCTCGGGATCGATATCAGCTCGAAATGTTCGGCATGCCAGCACTCGAGTAGGCACTGAAGGTGTGAGGTTGATGCCACTTCGTGGCAGGGACAGAAAATCGCCTGTTGCCGCACCCAAGGTGATGCTTGCCTCGTAGAGCACATCGTTCACGCACGAACCCGTTGCGCCTTGCGTAGAGAATCCAATCCATCGAGGCAACACATTGCGCCCAATGGCGCCCATGGTGGGCTTGTATCCCACAAGACCTGACGATGACGCAGGTCCACGCACGCTTCCTCCGCCATCGGAGGTGGTGGCAAGTGGAACGAGGCCTGCTGCCAATGCAGCCGCAGACCCACCACTTGATCCACCAGGCGATTTCTCTGTATTCCACGGATTACGGGTGGGGCCAAAAAGTGCGTTCGTTGTGTAGGCAGTGGCACCAAACTCTGGGCTATTGGTACGACCAAGAACAATTGCGCCTTCGGCACGCAATCGTGCAACCACTGTGTCATCAACGATGTCGGCGGGACCATTTACGTAGAGACGTGAACCCGATGTTGTGACATGACCTTGCACGCGCGCCATGTCCTTTACGAGCAATGGCAAACCAGCAACTTTTCCTGTGCGTGTATGCGTACGCGCAATGTCGAGTGCTTCATCTGCATAGAGCGCAACTACAGCGTTTAGTTCTTTTGCCGCTTCAATGCGACGCAGAGATTCTTCTACAAGTTCAACAGGAGAAACTTCGTTGTTGCGGACTTTGAAGGCAAGTTCTGCGAGCATGTTCAGACACTAGTGAACCTGTCTCGTGATGCGTACTAACGAACTGGCAGCCAGCGCCAATCCAGCATCTGAATCGTCGGGTCTACGATTTCGAGAATCGAGAGCCCAATTACTGATGCTCGAGCTGACATTCCAGTATCGGGACGGAATGTTGCATGGTGAGGGGCACGAGATGCCGCTTCAAGAATCATGGAACGCGCCTGGGACGCATATGTGCCAAGTTGGTGTGCAATCTCTGTGGAATGACGCGCCGCAATGAGGCATTCAAGTCGAAACTGACGCCACTGACGATATGAGGGCGACATATACGTGGTCAGAATCTCCGTCACTATGTCACGTTGATTGTCGGCGGTAAACACTCGTGCCCAATCTTTGGCATCTTGAATGCTTTGTGGCGGAAACAAAACATCAAGACAATCCGAGACAAGTGAATCCTTGTTTTCGTACAACCCATAAATTGCGCCCACACTGACGCCAGCACGACGCGCAATACGCGAGACCGTGGCGCGGTGGACTCCCGAGCGCGCAATGACATATTCGCTCGCAGAGATGAGAGCGTCACGAATGTCATCGTGGGTTGTAGGAAATTCATATGGCGTGGTTTTGCGTGTCGGGCCCGATTTACGCGATGGCTTTGTCACAGTTTTGATGGAGTTACTGAAGAGTTCAAACAGCGCCGTGGGATCTATTGGGGCAACAGTCACCGTGTTATACGCCGAGTTCAGAAGTGCTGCTCCGAACAGTGTGCATATTGCAGACACAACTGCCTGACGATTTGCTCCATCGGTAGAAGGTCCCACCCCAAAGTCATCCAATAATCCTGCAATGTCTCGTTGAATGACTTCTGCGATTACTTCATCGCGTCGTGCCGACACAATGATTTCCATGGCGCTACCCAAATCTGGAACGGCATCGGGCATTGTTGCGTCTTGAAAGAGTTGACTGATTTTCTCAATGTTGTGACTACTTTGTGACACAACGGCATCAATTAACAAAGTCATAATCTCGGACAACATGGGCCAGAAACTTTTCTCCCATGCGAGCACAACTAATTCAGATCGATCATCACATCGTGCATAGATGACGCCACTTGAAAATCCAGCATCGGCAGCAACGCGAGTAAGTGCCATTTGGTCGACACCTACTGTGCGTATTGCTTTTGCAGCGCTTTGGGCAACTTTGAGGTCGGTCTGTCGTGATTTCTCCGACTGTTTTGCACTCATTGCCATACTGGATTGTCCCACAAGTGTGTGAGTAGATGTCAGGCGAAGTGAGTGGGGTCTATTCGCTATTCCTCGAAGTGTCGCTGTGGCCGTCATCACTCGAAGCGACGGGGGGAAGATCCCAATTGATGACTTCTTGGCCGGTACGTGTGAGGTACGAATTGATAGAACTAAATGGGCGACTTCCCAAAAAGCCCCGATGTGCCGACAGTGGTGACGGGTGAGGTGCAGTCACAATGTGATGGCGTGAGGCATCAATGAGTCGCATTTTTTGTTGCGCATGTGACCCCCACAGAACGAACACACAAGAATTTTTGTGTGTATTGAGATATGCAATGACGTGATCGGTGAAGGTTTCCCAACCTTGATTGCGATGGCTGTGCGCCTCGCCTTCGCGAACGGTGAGCACGCTGTTGAGCAGCAAGATGCCCTGTTGTGCCCACGCTGTGAGATTTCCGTGTGCTGGTGGTGGAAGTGATAGGTCGTTGCTGCGTTCTAGAAATATGTTGCGCAATGAGGGGGGAATAGCGACCCCTGGACTCACTGAAAATGCAAGTCCGTGAGCTTGGCCGGGACCGTGATACGGGTCTTGTCCCACGATGATGACCTTGGTGACCTCCAGTGGGCAGGCGTCAAAGGCCGCAAAGGTGTTTTCCTCTGGAGGCAAGATGTTGTGCTCAGAGCGCTCACGCGCAAGAAAGTTCTGGAGTTCAACAAAGTACGGTTGACGGCGTTCTCCATCTAAAAATGCGCGCCAATTCGAGAACATTTTCTTAGTGTACGAATGTCTTTACGTGAAAAAAGAACAAAAATGTATCCTGTTTATTTACTTTGGTGAGCCAAGGTTGCGAGAATAGGACTCCCTATGGAACTCGCCCTTGCAATTGATCTTGGCGGCACGAAGTTTGCTGTTGGTCTTGTGACGCGCAGTGGCGAACTTGTAGATCGCGAAGTTGTCCAGGTAGAGCATCATGCCTCCGGTGATGAGTTGTACGAAGATCTTGAACGTGCTGTTGTCTCGCAATTACAGCGAGCACAAGAACATCACGGGACAACCCCACTTGTGGTGGGAGTGGGTTCGGCGGGGCCGATTACGAAAAATGTAGAGACGGTGTCACCGCTCAACATTGCTCAGTGGCGCGATTTTCCCCTTCGTGAACGCCTGGAGATGTCCACGGGTCTTGCTGTCTACGGAGACGGCGATGCCAAGGCCCTCGCTCTTGCCGAGGGGTGGCTAGGAGCTGCCCGCGGAGTGGACAATTTCATGGCCATGGTGGTCTCCACTGGCGTGGGTGGTGGAATTGTGCTGAATGGGCAGCTTTTGGATGGGGAAAGCGGAAATGCGGGCCACATCGGCCACGTCATCGTGGAACCCAACGGCCGCCGGTGCACCTGCGGGGGCCGTGGATGCCTCGAGGCCGAGGCCTCTGGGCCAGCAATTGAGGCCATTACTGGCCGTCCACCCACTCAGCCCACCTACGAGATCATGGTCCGCACAGGCCGCCTTGTGGGTCGAGGGGTGGCCTCGGTGTGCAACCTGCTCGATCTGAAGTTGGTCTGTGTGAGCGGAAGTGTGGCCCTCGGATTTGGAGCCACTTTTTTCAACTCCGCTCAACGCACGATGGATGAGTTATGCGGACTTGAGTTCTCTCGTAAAGCACGCATTGTTCCTTCACGTTTAGGTGATGAGGGCCCACTCATTGGAGCATCAGCAGTGGGATGGCGCGGACTTAATCGCACCGTACATGCCTAGTTAATGCGCTAGCGCATCCATTGCAAGAGGTCAACCTGCACTCGTGTGAGTGGTTGTTGCACATCTATCCATTCTCCCATGCTGGGAATAGGACGGCCACGCGCAACAAACAACATTGATGTGTGCATGTGAGGTGGTTCCAACATGTTGAGCCGTTGTCGTTGATAGTGAAATGGGCTGCGACCATCGGGTAAAGGCAACACGCCGTGTGCTGTGCCACAACCAATCAACACCACTTCGCCAGGTCCATCAACTTTTGTTTGGCGATAACCGGCACGCATACCCGATTCAATCGGATGATGATCCACCACATCTGCAGAGAGCTGCATCATTGACTTATCTCCATGCCATAAAGCAGTGCCCATGCGGATTTTGAAGGCAAATTCAGGATTCATCGACCGCAGTCGCGCATATGCATCGGAATTCAAGTGCGATACGTACACAGGTAGAGATGCATCGAGAAGAGAGAGCCATGCACTGATCTCTTTCAACCACACATTGACGTCGCCTTCTAGAGGTGGATGAATTGCATATCCGCGAATCGTGAAACGTGCATTACGCACATCAGCAATTAATGCATCGAAATCACTTTTTGTGACGCCGTATCTCAGTGTGGAAGATTGCAACTTGACAATCACCTCACCTGTCCAGCCTGCACTTGTGAGTGCAACAACGTGATGTCGCGAACCGACTGTCAGCACTGTATTCAATGGAAGATTTTTAGGTGGTGCTGTCATTGTGGGAGTCAACACAATGGGAGTGACGTTGCTTGGAATATCGCGTACTTCGAATACCGTGCCCACAGCGACCTCAGAAGAAAGCTGACCAGCAAGCGGCATCAGATTCCATCGGCGAAACCCGTACCCGTTACCTTTCACTACTGGAACAAGGCCAGGCATGGATTTGGCAATTCCTTGAACATGAGCAAGCCATCGTGGCTCGTTTACTGCAAGTCGAATCGTCACCCTTGTGACCGTAGTCGGCGCGAGGACACTGTGAGCGCCGGCAGGAGACAGCGAAGAGATTTTTGCCGAATAGCCCCTGACCAGAGGCCCACTCCGTAGGAGAAATTATCCAAGATGGAGAAGGCCACGAAGGTAGATGGGTATCGCGGCCGCTTGACCACGAGCTCAATGAGGGGCGGCACAAGAACACATAATGAAAACATCAGTGATACGCGGCTTGAGAGTCCCGACAGCACAGCAAATACAGGCCACCATGGGCGAGCGACTGCACGCACGAAGAGTCGAGCGGTGGCCCATTGACCTATGGAGATGACGGTTAGTCGTTGGCGAAGCCCCAGGCGTGTACTGCGCAAAGACATCATGAACCACAGGTAGGCCACGATGACTGCGGCAACAAACGGAATAAAGAAACCTGTAAGCAGCAGAACTGGTGGGAAAAGAAGAAGTAGGTGAGTGCGCAGTGGTGCAGCTTGTTGTCGATGACGCACATCAAGACTTGCCGCACTAGATCCATAGCCAAAGCGTTGCCGCAAGAAGGTCTTTACGTGTGTGCGAGGGAGATGTGACGCGGTGACCGACGGTGCATAGCGCACGGTGAACTTGTTCTCGATTGCACGCCAGATGAGATCTACGTCTTCTCCCGTGCGCATTGATGCATCAAAACCATGAAGTGAGTGAAGAGAGTCAACACGGGCCAGAAGCACTGCAGTCGGAACATAAGACACACGAGATGTCGGGCGCACAACAGCTGGTGTGTCACCTAAATCAAGCGGAGAGTGGTAGCGCTCATAGTCAGCAAGTGCGCCATCTGTTGACGCACTCATCACGCGAGGGGCGACAAAGTGAGTGTCGCGATGTGCAAGAAATCCACCAAGCTCAAGAAGACTCTCTTGTGAGAGCGATACATCGTCATCAATAAATGCCACGTATGGAGTGCGCACATGAGTCAGGCCCGTATTTCGCGCACCACCAGGGCCAGTATTCACGTCGTGGCGCACAACTGTGGCGTTGTCCATGTCAAATGATTGGGGAGAGGCATCATCGACGATTACTACTGCGATGTCGGGTAGTTGAGTGACCAGTGTTTGTAACCGCACCAGTTGTGTTGAGTCAGTGATGTATGAGGGAATGACGACTGTGATGTCTTGGCTATCTATGGGCGTTGGATCTACAGGGTGAATGGCTCCTTGTGCGAGCAACCGTGAGGTGAGTGGCTCGTGTCCGGCAGGCAATGGTGCACCGTGCTCTAGTGCATCCAGAATTGTTGCGCCAGCACCTGTGACACGGAACTGCGTCAGCGGTGAGCCGGCGACCACACCTAGCCCATCTTTGGTGCGAAACCATTGGGTGTCCACTTCAAAATGTGTCATTGCGAAGCTGGTGTGGACCAACGAGTGATGCATGTCTGCAGAGCTCGCACAAGCGATGACGTGTACAACGCAAGCACTTCACGTCCATGGTCGGGATGAGCTTGCCGTGGATCGCCCAACACGCCATTAGGCGATACAGCTTTCACACCCGAGACCTTCATGAGGTCCATGTCGTCGGCAGAAATCTGAGTGGCACCCACTTCAATGAGATCTTGTCGCACGAGTTCTGGTGCAATGTGCAACAACAACGATGTTTCAGTATGTCCTGCATGCATGTCACCACCTGAGTAACTCGGGAGCGACCAAATGTGCGCGGGAATATTCTCATATTCAAGAGCAGATGAGATATGTGCAAGTGCGGGGATGTTCCCTCCGTGTCCGTTCACAATGCATACACCACGTGCCCAAGATGCAGACCGCGCAATTGCCACAACAGTGGCAACTAGGGCCTCGGTACCACTGCTTAATCCACCTGCGAAACCTTCATGTTCATCGCTTGCGGTAATGGGCAATGTGGGTGCCCGAAGAAAAGAAGTGGCGCTCAGTGTTGTGTCACGAAGTGCCGCATCTACAACGGCATCCACAATGACAGTGTCTGTGTGGAGTGGCAAGTGTGGGCCATGTTGTTCCCATGAACCCAGAGGCAAAATCACAATGCGCTCTGAGACGGTGATGTCTCTCGCAGTAGGAATAGTCATTTCAGTCGGATGTGGAATGACGTGTGCGGAAGTGGCGCACTATTTCAACAATCACGGTGGCAACAATCGCAATAGAAAATGCGGTGATGAATGCCTTGGTGTGGTTGTCCTGAAAACTCTTTCCACCAATGAATCCCAACAATGTTGCGTAGAGTCCCCAGATCACCGCTGCAATGGCCGACCATTTCATGAACCAACGTCGTGATTGACCAGTGATGCCACATGACAACGTGACAATGGTGCGTCCACCGGGAATGAATCGTGCGGTAATCAGAAGATTGCCACCACGATGTTCAATTTGCTGTTGAGCCCAACGCAATCGTTGGCGGCCCTTGTTGGACTTGTTGTAACGCTGTTGCAGGCGTTCTGAGAAAAATACTCCGATGTAATAGGCGAAGTTGTCGCCCAAGAACGCACCAGATGCAGCCAGAAGTGCAACTATCGGCCATTCAAGTTGGCCGAGGCCAGCGGAGACTCCGCCGATGATGACCATGGTTTCGCTGGGCACAACAGGGAAGAACGAATCCATAAACGCAACAACCAAGATGATGAGGTAAAACCACGGAGAGGCCGAGTAATCCTTTAGCCAATCAAAAATGGAGCTCGCGAATTCAAGCATTGGTTAATGATGTTGCCCAGTGACGGGGGGTTCACTGCCGGTAAGAAGACGTTTGATATTGGAGATGTGTCGTACTTCAATCAATGCACCAATACCAATGAAGGCCACAATCTCCCATGCAGGTTTGCCCAACACTGCGAGCGTGACCAACACAAGAGGAACAATAACTATTGACGCGACAGAGGCTTTCTTGGTGATCTTCATGGTTGCAACCCACACAGCAGCAGCCACAATCATCACTGGTGGATGAAGTGCAAGGAGAACGCCACCACCAGTAGCAATTCCTTTACCGCCCTTGAACTGGCGATTGACGGGAAAGATATGACCAAGAATGGCTGCTGCTCCACACAGATATGCGGTGGGGCGATGGCCTAGTGCCGCAGCTGCGGGTAATGCTCCTTTGGCAGCATCGATGGCAAACACGATGATTCCGTACTTCCATCCCAGTGCACGTGCAACATTGCTGGCTCCAGGATTACCAGAGCCAAATGTGGTGATGTCGACACCTTTGGCGCGCGCCACAACAATTGCACTGGGAATTGTCCCGATCGCATACGACACCACAATGGCGGCAATTGCGACGAAAATGTTCACGCAATTACCTTGATACGTGCAGGCTTGGAATGATCCATTGACGGACGCGGAATGAGTGCAACTGGGACCGAAGAGAGAAGTTTTTCTCCTTCGCCGCCGACACATTCGGGGTCAGGTCCGTCGAGTGGAAGACCCGTGAAGAATTTGGCAGCCATGCAACCACCTTGGCAGGCGTCGTAGGCGCCACATGAGGCACATGCACCTGCACTTTGTGGTTCACGTAACTCGGTGAACAAGTCAGATTCTTTCCATACTTTGGAAAATCCGCCTGCATCAAGCACGTTTCCTGCCTTGAATTGATCATGAATAACAAATGGGCATGCATACACATCGCCAATGGGATCAATGAGGCACACAACGCGACCTGCACCACACATGTTCAAGCCAGGTAAAGATTCACCTAATGCGTTGAGGTGGAAAAACGAATCACCGGTGAGAACGTTCTCGCCATGTGCGAGCAACCAGTTATAGATCTGGCGTTGTTGTGCATTGGTGGGGTGAAGATCATTCCAAGAATCTGCTCCACGACCAGATGGGCGCAAACGTGTAACGCGCAATTGAGCGCCGAATGAATCGGCAAGAGCTTTGAATCCATCGAGTTGATCCACATTGTGTCGAGTGACAACAACTGAAATCTTGAAAGGTCCAAAGCCGGCGTCACGGAGGTTTTCCATTGCCCGAATGGCAGTTGCATGAGATCCCTCGCCACGCACTGCGTCATTCGTGGCGGCGTCTACGCCATCGAGACTGATTTGGATATCGAGATAATCCATTGCTGCGAGCCGTTCAGCATTTTTCTTGTCAATGAATGCACCATTGGTGGAAAACTTCACACCGATGCCATTAGCGATGGAGTGTTCAATGATTTCAAAAAAGTCACGTCGCACCATAGGTTCGCCACCACCAATGTTGATATAGAACACCTGCAGGTCGCGCAGTTCATCAAGCACTGCTTTTGCTTGTTCTGTGGAGAGTTCACGATCATCGCGCTGACCACTACTTGATAGGCAATGCACACACGCCAAGTTGCATGCGTAGGTCAATTCCCACGTAAGACAGATGGGGGCATCTAGGCCACCTTTGAGTTGTGAGACAAGGTTGTTAACGGACACGAATGATCTCCGATGTTGTGAGCGATGAAAGAGCTGAGATAAATGCGGGCCACCGAGCTTGGTCAACGCCAGTTGCACTCAATGCATCTCGAACGGTGGAATGTTGACCGATCACCGAGACCACCTTGACCATGTCAGGGTGACGTAGAAAAACCAGTCGACGATTTCCGTAGTGATAAGCGAGCGCACCAAAGGGCTCGGGGCGCAGGGCAACCTGCGGGTGCATCTCGCACGCCGACTCGAGCGTGAGGGTCATCAGAGAACTACAGGTGAGGGATCAGTAGACGCCGCACATGCCGTCGATAGAAATCTCTTCTACCAACAGCTCTTCGGTCACCACGGCCTCGATGGCCTCTGCTTGGTCGGAGTCTTGAGTCGGGATGTTGTCCTGTTCCATGACTACGACAGTACCCCGAGTTGCCCCCACTAGAGAAGGCTGGCGGTCTATGGGTAATGTTCGGGGGCAGGTATTGGACCCGTTTCGGTGCCGGCATCACAGACCTAGCCAAGGGAGATCTCAATGAAGACGAAGGCAGCAGTGCTATGGGAGCTCAATGCTCCATGGAGCGTTGAAGAGATTGAGCTTGACCCACCAGGTCCTGGCGAAGTTCTTGTAAAAATTGCCGCATCCGGTATGTGCCATTCCGATGAGCACTTAGTGACAGGTGATTTGCCTTTCGCGTTGCCCATCGTGGGTGGCCACGAGGGTGCAGGTGTGATTGAACAAGTGGGCGAGGGCGTGAGCTGGCTCGCTCCTGGCGACCATGTGGTGTTTGGTTTCATTCCTTCATGTGGGCGCTGCCCAAGTTGTTCGACGGGGCACCAGAACCTGTGTGACCTCGGTGCACTCATGGGATTGGGTAAGCAAATCTCTGATGGAACATCACGCCACCATGCACAGGGTCAAGATCTGACACTGATGTGCATGTTGGGAACCTTTGCGCATCACACAGTGGTGAACGAGGCGTCATGCATCAAGATTGAAAAAGATGTTCCACTCGACAAAGCGTGTTTGTTGG
>JBIKSB010000012.1:0-12577 GCA_044348855.1 Ilumatobacteraceae bacterium
CAGAAGCACATTTCTTTGTCGCCCTCACGACAGTTCGCGTTTTTGAATTAGTACACACGGTAAGGCTGCCCGAAATAGGCGTAGGAGAGACCAGCTTTGTTCCGCTGAGACAGCGACTTTTCTTCGAAATAATGATCTGTTTGTTCGACGTCCTCTCACACACCTTTGCAGCGGTTACTGCGCTACTTGGCACATATTTTTTGCTACCCGGGGCACATCGGTTTTTCACTGCTGCTGTGATGACGCCGGTCTTTACGTTCTGACAGACAGAACCAGTAGAGATTCCTGCTGCGCGCGAAGCTTGCGAAGAAAAGAGCAGACCGAGAGCCACAACAGTGGCAGCCACAAGGATTCGATGTCTTAGAACCCCGCGCGGGACAGTCAACTTTGCAGGTAGCACATACCAAATCTAGTTTTAACTAGATAAAAATTCAACTATAAATAGACTTTTGTCTAGTTGTTACTCCTGTGGGGCCAAAAGATGTCTGAGTGCTTCCAATGTCACGTCAATCCACAAGGCATCGGCCTGGGGGTCTTCAAGGAGGTCGACCACAAGACGCCCCGAAAAAAGACTGCTTACAAAATGAGCGATTCCCTCGGCAGGCAATCGAGGATGAATGATTCCGCGCGCCGCAGCCAGTCGAATTGTCTCCGCAACATGGGCATCACCTTCGGCTTCTCGAAGTGACATCATTTGTGCCAGAACTGGAATGGCCTGAGCATTCACGGTTGTGACATTTCGACGACGACGGTTTTCTCTAGCCGATTCATGAGCAGTTGATTCCAGAAGAACTCTCAGACCCGCCAAGATTTCATCCAAACTTCCAGCACCTTCGGTGAATGCACGCAAAATGTTGTTGGCATCATTTAAGTCTTCAAGAAGACGCTTCGTTTCTACTGCCGCAATCGTGCCCTCACGGTTAATGAAATGGTGATACACCGATCCACGTGAGACACCAGAATGTTCAATGACACGCGTGAGATTGAAACCGGCAACACCATGCTGATTCAGTTCTTGTTCGGCGAACTCCACAATTTTGTCCATGGTCTCTAGACCATCGATTCGCTTACGGGGACTTTCGCTCACAATGTCACAGCATAAACAAGGTTGCACGATGAACTGTGATTGTGTGATTAATTGAAATGGCAGCTTCTATAAATATCAGTTGTATCTGGCCGCAAAAGCCAATGACACCGGATGAAGAGATCTACGGATCAGAAGGTTGTAGGTTCAAGTCCTGCCGAGCGCGCCACTTCTTCTAATGCACGTAACGTGCGACCGGGCGGCACATTGTGCTGTGTCACTCCATGTGGGAAAAACGCATTAACAGTGGTGCGCGCATCGACTTCTGTGAATGCATCGGCAAGTTGTTCAGGCGTCCATGGGCCTTGTGTTGACCAATCTTGTTGCACGCCAAATGGTGTGTACAGAGCAACGTCTGGGCCTTCAATGGCAAAGATGCGACCAGTGAACTTGTTCAGTGCACTAGCCAGATACACCACAAGCGGCGCCACATGTTCAGGCGCATGACGATCGAATCCCTCTGTTTCGGGCATGAGGGCCAACACGCCAGGTGAATCTTTCACCATGCGAGTGCGCGCACACGGTGCAAGGGCATTCACACGTACGCCTAAGGCGGCGAGCTCTTGTGCGTGACTTACAGTGAGTGCAGCGATTGCAGATTTCACTGCGCTGTACACACCGCCACCAATGGTGGGATGTAGACCAACCGATGACGTGGTGTTGATAATTGCACGGTGTGGTTCTGCACCAATGGTGTTCCAATACGCAGCAGCAAAATGACTGACGGCCAACGTTCCTTTGAGATGCACATCAAGATGACTATCAATATCTTCTTCGCTGAGATCTACAAGAGAAGAGGGGCGATTGTTGCCGGCATTGTTCACCACGATGTCGCAACGACCAAAGCTTGTTACTGCATCATCAATAATGGATTGCGCACCATTCCAATCAGCGACACTGGCAGTGTTTGCCACAGCATGACCGCCACTCGCAACAATGTGTTGCGCTACTTCATCTGCAGATTGTAAACCTGCATGTTGCCCAAGAACATTTGCTCCGTAGTCATTCACCACAACTGATGCACCTTGTTGTGCAAGTGCAATTGCATACTCGCGACCAAGGCCACTACCTGCACCTGTCACTACAGCAACTTTGTTGTCTAGCAATCCCATGGCGGGCACCTTAGTTCGGGAAGTTTGTGAGATATCCTGTGAGGTACTGCGTCCGTAGCTCAACGGATAGAGCATTTGACTTCGGATCAAAGGGTTGGGGGTTCGAGTCCCTCCGGGCGCACCACTTTCTCTTGTGACTCCGGTTGTTTGACGGGAAAGGCACCCGTAGAGGCTCCAAGGCCACCCCGACAAAAACGAGGAAACCCTTTGTTTATAAGGGTTTGAGGGGATTTCGGCATAGGAGTCAGCCTCTGTACGGAGGGTCTACAAGCCTCTAGACTTTCAGTACCTCTATTTAGGGGTGTTTTCCACCAATGACTGCCAGATCTTCCTTGCTTCGCCATGTCGCCATGACCGTGGGTGCCCTTGTTGTGGGCACCCTTGTTGTCGTTGCGCCTTCGGTAGAACAACGCGTTGCAAAAGCTTCAGCTGTGGGACTTGATGACACGTTTGCAACGTTTAACGGCTCGAACTATTTCAGCGCAATTGACAACGACATATTCGATGTCACAGGGAACATCACCGTGTCGGCATGGATTCGTCCTACATCGATTTGTGCATCAAGTGAATGTGTATTTATCGCTAAGGATGAAAACTATCTGTTTGGAATCGTAAACGGAACTTTTCAATATGCGCTGAGGCCTTCGTCTGGCAACTGGCCTTGGGTACAAACTGGCGTGATACCCATTTTGAACCAATGGCAACATGTGTCTTTCGCCGTTGCACGCGGTAGTAACAGGCTCACGATGTATCTCAATGGTCGGCAAGTGTTCACAATATTGAATAGCACATCTGTTCCAGCAACGAGTTTCCCAAGTGGCAGGGAATTCAGCATTGGTGCGCGCAGCTTGACGAGCTGGAGAAGTTTTTTTAACGGATCCATCGATGAAGTGCGTGTCTATAACACGACGCGTGAAAGTGAAGCACAAGCTCAAGCAGATATGAACACATGGGGTCCAGCGAATGCAACTGGGCTTGTGTTGTATTACGACTTCAACGAAGGATCTGGTTCTACGTTGAATAACCGCGTGACCGGTGCATCGAATGCAACACATCTCACTGCAGTGAGTGGGCCGACGTGGAATCGTGTAATCCGTACTGCAATCAATGGTGGTCGACAAGTGGTTGCGTTTCCGCGTTCGTATTTGGTTGCAGCTGGTGGCTACACCATTCCCACAGGAGTTACACGAATTGACTACTTAGTTGTTGCCGGTGGTGGTGGCGGTGGAACACGACATGCTGGTGGCGGCGGTGCAGGTGGCTACTTGACTGCAGCAAACGTCACTGTTGCATCTAACGACATCATGCGAGTCTCAGTCGGTGGTGGGGGCGTGGGTCAGATCGTTACAACGACGCCAGCAATTGGTCAAACAAACGGCGCAGATTCTGTGCTGGCGCGAAATGGATCTGCATTAGCCACCGCTGTTGGTGGTGGTCGCGGTGCGGGCAGTGGTGTGGCGGGATCAACAGGTGGTTCCGGTGGTGGTGCGAATGCGGCTTTCGATGGCTATGCAGGTACTGACGGACAAGGTAATCGCGGTGGCCGGGGTGCTGAAACCAATGCGTGCACTGGTGTGTCCTCCAGATGGTGCGGCGGCGGTGGTGGTGGTGCTGGTGGCGTAGGTGAAAATGCGGACAATGGTGGAACCACTGATCGTGCCGGTAACGGCGGTGTAGGTTTAGCAAGTTCATTGTTAACAACTGCGAATGCATCATCTCTAGGTGTGGGACACGTAGTGGGTAGTTCAGTGTTCTTCGCCGGTGGTGGCGGTGGCGGCGCTGATGGTGGAACTGGAGTTGCAGGTACTGGGGGTAACGGTGGCGGTGCTGCAGGAAACATCGGGTCGTCGGGCGCGGTTACAGATGCAATGGAATCCACTGGCGGTGGTGGCGGTGGTGGCGGCTACAACCAAAACAACACTTCGCAGAACAATCGCGGTGGACCTGGTGGAACAGGTGTTGTTTTGTTGTCATATGCAATGCCGTGTGAAGAACAAATATGGGCAGGCGCGGGTGGATCAACATTGATTCAGTATCAAGTTCCCACTGGATTTACTTCGTGTAACGCAAACTTCACTACACCTGCCAATGTCACTGCACTTGATGCAGTGATTGTCGGCGGCGGTGGCGGTGGTGGCGGCGGCAACAGTCCTCGCATGGCCCCTGGCGGTGGCGGCGGTGGTGGTCAAGTATTAAACCTGCGTGCACAAACTGTTGCTGCAAACACGTCTTTTTCGATTGTTGTAGGTGGAGGAGGAAGCGGCGGTGCTGGCTCTGCAGTGAGCGGAACTCCTAGTGCCGCCGGTTCCACGGGTGTCGCATCAAGTGCGTTTGGATCCACAGCAAATGGTGGCGTGGGTGGCGGCGGTTCAGGTTCGACCGCTTCCCAATTGGGGTTCTCGGGCTACGGAGGTAACTCTGGAAGTGGAAACGCAGGTGGAGCTCCGAACTGGGAAAGCGGCGGTGGTGGTGCCGGCGCAGGAAGTCCGGGTCGTCCCGGAGTAGATGGTCCCGGCGGCGGAGCCACTGGTGGTGATGGCGGTAACGGTGTGATGCCGGGTTGGGTCATTGGATGGTGTGGTGGCATGTTCGGTGGTGGTGGCGGTGGCGGATCTGGTGGTACCGATGTTGTCTATCCACTACCTCTTGGTGGTGCGGGTGGCGGCGGCAATGGAGCCACGAATGGAGCCTCGGGACCAACTGCGCCAACGGGCGGCGTAAATCACTGTGGTGCTGGTGGTGGTGGTGCGGGTACGCACAGCACATCACAGAACGGTGCCAATGGTGGCAGTGGAGTTGTGTATGTGCGCTACAACCACGCGTACTCTGCAGAATCATTTAGCCAGGGCGCGAACTTGTCTGTGGCATTAGGAAGTGCGACAAATCTTGGTCTTGGAACAAATGTTGTCACCGACTACACCTTGGGTGAGACAGTTCGCGTGCGTGTGAATACAACAAACGGCACGATTTCTATTCCTACCGCATCTGGCACAACAGTGACGGGAAACAACTCAGCAAATGTCACGTTGGTCGGTTCGCAATCAAATATCAATACCGCACTTAACTCGGCCACGTTGACTGCATCATCACTTGTGTCCACACAGATCATGTTGGACATTGATATGAATCCGGCAACTCAAACGTTTGGGGGCAACACCTATACGTCTCACACCAATGGACATTTCTATACGTTCCGTACTATTGCTAATGCACGAGTAACAGATGCATTAACTGCAGCACTCGGAATGCAATTGGGCGGACGTCAAGGATTTTTGGCAACGCCTACTAGCGCAGATGAGATGACGGTGTTGCGCTCTTTAGCGGGCACATCATCTGCTTGGTTGGGTGTTACCGATGATTTCCAAGAAAATACTTTCACACTTATTGGAGAGGATGCGTGGGGGCCGATTTCCACTGGGACAGTTGCCATTAATGGGCGATATTCCACATGGATAAGCAGCGAACCAAACAATACATTTGGGTTGGAAGATTATGGACATATCAACCACGGTTCATCTTCTGGATGGAATGACATTCAAGCCAGCGCCACTTTGAATGGTGCCTTGGTGGAATTTGAACCTAAGTCGTCACGTCGTGTACACAATGTGAACTTCACTGCTACTGCATCGCGCACGGCCACGGTGTCTACCGCATCAAATCTTGGATTGGGCTCCACCTACATTGAAGCGTCCACATTTGTGAATGATGAAACGATCGTTGTAGAGATTTCCTCGCCTTTGGGAACAACTATGGCCACCACAGGTGCGGCAACGATTACTGGTTCGGGAACGCGCACACTCACCATCGAGGGATCTAAGACGAACGTGAATGCCACGTTGAATAACGTGACGTTGACATCTGGAACAACTGGCAACAATGCTGTGACGATTTCGTATAGAGCAAAGTTGGCCAATAACGGCACTAGTTCTAATTACAAGTACAACTCTGACACTGGAAACTTTTATCTTCTGCGAAGCGCTATGACGTATGCATCAGCTGAGACTGATGCGGCAACGTTACGTTTCGGTGGCGTGCCTGGCCACATGTTGTCGCCGACTAGTGCCGCTGAGCAGACGTGGTTGAACACGAATGTGTCCACGAGTTTGTTCTGGACGGCGCTCAATGACATTGACAATGAGGGTCAATGGACGATGCGTACGCGCGATGCATTTCAGACCAGCGGCTTCGACAACGTAGCTCTACCCGGTGCATACATTCCTTGGGCCACAGGTGAACCGAATGGTCTGCGCACTGAAAACTGTCATCATCGACGTTCGGGCGCCTCTGACGTAAACGATTCCAGCTGTACAACATCGATGGCAAGTGTGGTTGAATTCCGGACATACCCTGTAGCTCAGGAATTAACCGTTGCGGTAGTAGGTGCGCCGACAGTCGTGACACCTACATCATCGCTGACTGCAACAGTGGGCACAGCATATTCATTAACACTTTCTGCATCGGGTGGTGTGAGTCCGTACACATACAACGTGGTGTCGGGGACATTGCCTAGTGGTTTGACACTTTCATCGGCGGGTGTGATCTCTGGTACCGCAACTGGTGACCCACAATCGCAAGCAATCACTGTGCGTGTCACTGATGCGAATGGTGCAACTGCAACATCATCATCTTTCACATTGCTCACCAATGCTGCCACGTGTACAACTGCAACAACAGTTGTAGGCGGCCACACTGTGCAGCGTTTTACAGATGTCGGCTATTGCCAATG
Organism: Ilumatobacteraceae bacterium; assembly: GCA_044348855.1. Lineage (GTDB taxonomy): Bacteria > Actinomycetota > Acidimicrobiia > Acidimicrobiales > Ilumatobacteraceae > UBA2093. The sequence continues at coordinate 6,923 of JBIKSB010000012.1, forward strand.
GCAAGTACCAGCAGGTGTTACCTCTGTTGATGGTTTTGTTGTTGCTGGCGGTGGTGGCGGCGGTACTGATGGCGGTAGTGGTGGCGGTGGCGGTGGCTATCACCCACGAAATGGCATCGCTGTCACACCTGGAGAGATTTTGACAATTCGCGTAGGCGATGGCGGTAATCCAGGAATTTGGAATGGCACTCCTTCAACAGCAGGTCAATCATCATTCATTACTCGAGGTTCAACACAGTTGTTGAATGCCAATGGTGGACAAGCTGGTGTGAGCTCACCAACTGGTCCACTAGGTGGAGCCGGCGGTACATCTGCCGGTGGATTCGCAGGTGGTACCGGTGGCACCGCCTCAAACGGAGTGAGCACTAGGGGAACTGGAGGCGCAGTTGGAGTAGTGAACTATTTCCTTGGTGTTGTAAGTGAATACAGCGGCGGTGGAGCCGGCGGTATTTGGGATAGTGGTTCGAACAACTGGTCCTCGATAGAGGGTGCCTCTGGTGGCGGAAATAGTTGTGATGCCACATCACCCACTTCAAACACTGCTGGATTTCCGGCACGTGTGAACTCTGGTGGTGGCGGCGGTGCGGGATGTGCAGGTTTGCAGACCAATGGTGGCCGTGGTGGCAGTGGTATTGCAATGATTCGCTACACCACAGATGCATTAGATGCATTCCCTGCTGACATCACTGGCTTGCAGGCACGGTTTGTTGCCGATGATTATCAAACTCTGAACCAGACCCGTAAGACATGGGTTGATTCAAGTAACAACGCACGACATGTGACGACAGTAGGTGGTCTACCAGCCGTAACTGAAGTGAGCGGATTTGGGTCGAACAAAACTGTGCGCACATTGTGGGGTGGCCTAAGTGAGAACCTCACATTTGATGCATCTGTCATTGCAAATGGTTCAACCAACTACACGTTGTTTCACTTAGCAAGATACGTGGGGCCTAACACCTCACGAATCTTTACGTCCACTTCAGGAAACTGGCTATCGGGATTTTGGTCGGGATCGTCTGGTGTTGCGTTTCACAATGGGTGGCTCACTGCCTCATCCCCGTCGAATGCATCGAGGTCATCGTGGGTATTGTCGTCGGACCAGAACACGTTGTATCGAGCGAATGGTCGAAGTTTCACCACGACAGCGTCGGGATCATTTACAGGTTCACTAAGCCTCAACACGGGATTTACAGGTACGGAGTATTCACACTGGCAAGTTCCTGAAGTGATTGTGTACAACCGTCTGCTGAGCGCAACTGAGATCCGTCGAGTGGAAAGTTATCTCACCCGCACTTATGGCCTCTTGGGACACGACAGTGCTGATGTCGCTCAAGGAGTGTTGTCTCCGCGCACTGTTGCTGCTGCACGCACGGGAAATGCATCAACAGGATCAAGTTCGCAATTGTCGGTGTCGTGGACAGCCCCTACAGAAACCGACGGTATCACCGATTACAAAGTGGAATACAAGGCCCAATCAGACACCACATGGACGGAATGGGCACATACTGCGAACGCATCATTGACTTCTGCAACACTCACCGGGTTAACAGGCGGGACAACATATGACATTCGCGTGTCCGCAGTGGAACCAGGTGTTACAAATCGACCTTCGGTTGCAACAACAGCAACTACTTGGGGAGCATCTTCTCTTGCGCTCACATCGTTGCCCGCTAACCCAAAGACATCTACTACCTACACCTTGGTAGCCACCGTAAGCAATGCAACGGGAACTTCAGGAACTGTTGCATTCATGGAGAACGGTGTCGCCATTAGTGGCTGTTCAGCACGCCCAGTTGCTTCGGGGTTGGCTACGTGTTCGTGGACCCCTGCAACTCTTGGTGCCCGATCGCTGACCGCATCCTTTACAGGTGATGCAAACTTCTTAAGTGCAACGACTGTGTCGGCAAGTTCACTCACTGTGGAGTCGGGAATTTGTACGGTCACTACCAACACCACGGGACGCTTTACATATTGGAGTGTGTTAAACACAGAGACCTGTCAGATGCCCGCGTTGCCCGCTGGAGTTGAGACCATTGATGCGTTAGTAGTGGGCGGCGGTGGCGGTGGCGGTGAGAACGTGGGTCAAGGCGGTGGCGGTGGCGGTGGCTATTACGTGACCAATGTGGCGGCATCCTCCACCGATGTCATCACGGCCACGGTAGGCGCAGGTGGTCGTGGTGGGGGATTTGCAACTGATTCCAGTACTGCAACTACCCAACGCGACGGTGGTGCAGGACAATCTTCGTCAATCACATGGAACTCAGCGACGTATACAGGCGCGGGAGGAACTGGCGGTGAAACAATTTGGGCGGACAACAAGTGTGGTGGAACTGGGCTTCAAACCCCAGCGGTGAATGAAGGAAGTGGTTCAGGTAGCGGTGGCACATCGTTGACCGGCGGACGTGGTGGCCGAGGATCCACATCATCGGGTGTAGCTGCTTCGGCGGGTGCAGCGGGTTTTCTCAATTCCATCACTGGAAATAGCACTCGCTACGGCGGCGGTGGTGGCGGTGGCGGATGGACTGCAACCGGTGGAGCCGGTGGTGCTGGTGGCGGCGGTGCTGGCGCTTCTAACTCTGGTACGGGTCTCAATGGCACCGCTAATGCCGGTGGCGGTGGTGGCGGTGGCACTGCCGGATGTATGTTCGGTGGCCAGGGCGGAAGCGGCATTGTGATTGTGCGATATGCCAATGTTCCGACCATTACTACTCAGCCAACTGCAGCATCAAAAGTGCGTGGTCAATCCCACACGTTCTCTGTGACGCCTACAGCCACAGGTGCAATTTCGTCAGATTTCAGCTACCAATGGGAAAAAGATGGTGTGGCAATTGCGGGAGCAACATCGAGCAGTTACACCATCGCATCGTTGTCTACAACCGACGCCGGTTCCTATTCAGTAGTGGTGAAGAGTTCTAGTGGTGGGTTTGCGGTGTCTTCGGTGGAATCTTCATCGGTCGCGCTTTCTGTAGATAAAGACAATCAGACCATTACGTTCGGCGCCTTGACTGCGCGCACTTATGGCGATGTCGATTTCTCGATCACCGCCACTGCATCTTCTGGATTATTGGTGAGTTTTGCAAGCAGCAATACATCGGTGTGTTCGGTTGCTGCAGGCACGGTGTCAGGTGGTGTCACAACTGCAACAGTCACGGTGGGAGTTGTGGGATCGTGTGTGATTACTGCGTCACAAGCTGGGAATACGGAATTCTTTGCTGCAACATCTGCGACACAAACATTGACAGTCAACAGAAAAACTTTGACGTTGACTGGTTTGTCGGCCGCACAGAAGGAATATGACCGTACAGACACCGCAACAGTTGACTTCACTGGTCACTCGTTTGGTTCCAGTGTGGTGGGATCAGATGCGGTGAGCCTGGTGAGCACTGGTTATGCCGCAACTTTTGCTAATCGCAATGTCGCAAATGGCAAAACTGTAACGGTGACAGGATTGTCATTGTCTGGTACGGCCGCCAGCAATTATCAATTGCCATCACCCATCACTACTACGGGCAATATCACTGCGAAACAATTAACCGTGAACGGAGCAGTTGCCGCCAACAAGGAATATGACGGCAACCGGTTGACGTCGGTGTTGGGAACATTGACTCTAAGTGGTGTCATCTCTGGAGATACGGTCACGGTGGACGGTTCGGCCGCGGTGGGAACGTTTGGTGACAAAAATGCCGGAGAAACAAAGCCGGTCACTGTCACAGGCATCGCTATTGGTGGCCTTGATTTTGGTAATTACGCTCTAGTTCAGCCCGTTGGCTTGACCGCCAACATAACCGCGAAACAATTGACCGTGACAGGTCTATCTGGAGTGAACAAATTCTATGACGGCACCAGAACCGCATCGTTTACAGGTACAGCTGCGTTGACAGGTCTAGTTGGGTCCGATGTGGTGTCGGTGAGTACTGCGTCAGCAACGGCAGCGTTCACTACACCCTCGGCTGGGTCATCGAAGCCGGTCACACTGTCGGGTGTAGTCATCTCTGGCGCTGATTCGAACAACTACACGGTTGCTCAACCGACTGTGTCGGCTCAGATAATGGCTGCTCCTTTAACTATTACTGGTGTTTCAATAGTGAGTCGAGCCTTCATCAATGGCGATAGAACAGCCCCGCTTTCTGACAACAGCGCAGCTCTATTAGGTGTCTTTGGTTCAGACGATGTGGCTTTGGTTAAGGGCGGCGCAGCAGCGACATTTGATGATGCCAATGTGGGAACAGCAAAGCCTGTAACTGTCACTGGTTATGCGTTGTCGGGTGATGACGCTGCTAATTATTCATTGTCGCAACCCACTGGCATAACAGGTGACATCACCGCCGCCGGCGCTGTTCTCACGTGGGCAACTCCTACAGCCATTACATATGGAACACTGCTTTCAAATACGCAATTGAATGCTGCAGCAGCAGTGGCCGGAACATACGTGTACACACCAGATGTGGGCGATCTATTGTCGGCAGGAACACAGACATTGTCAGTGACATTTACCCCGACATCGTCGAACTACGCATCAGCGACCCTCACAGTAGGTTTGACAGTAAATAAGAAGGCTCTTACGGTGACTGCGTCGTCACATACGGTCACTTATGGTGATGCGACGCCGACGGTGACGCCGTCGTACAGCGGATTTGCTAATAGTGAGACGGCAACGGTTCTTACTACGGCACCTGCGTGTTCAACGGCGTACACAACTACAACACCGTTTTCTAGCAGTGGTATTGCAACGTCATGTTCGGGTGCAACAGCTGCGAACTATTCGTTTACGTACATCCCTGGTGCGATCACGATTAATCGCAAGGGCGTGGTTGTGACTGCGTCGTCACATACGGTGACTTATGGTGATAACACGCCCACTGTGACGCCGTCGTACTCGAACGATTTTGTTAACGGCGAAACATCTGTTGTGGTTTCGAATATGAATTGCACAACTTTGTATACGAATACAACGCCAGTGGCCTCTAGTGGTATCGCAACTACGTGTTCAGGTGCTGTGGCGGATAACTATTCATTCACCTACTTCCCGGGTGCGATAACTATTAGCCGAAAAGGTGTCGTAGTGACTGCATCATCGCACCCTGTTACTTATGGCGATAACACACCTACGGTGACGCCGTCGTATTCGAGTTTTGTGAATAACCAAACTGCATCATCGGTGGTGTCAAATACGAGTTGTGGTACTTCGTATGTAGCCACTACTCCGGTGCTCTCCAGTGGTATTGCAACGTCATGTTCGGGTGCAACAGCTGCGAACTATTCGTTTACGTACATCCCTGGTGCGATCACGATTAATCGCAAGGGCGTGGTTGTGACTGCGTCGTCACATACGGTGACTTATGGTGATGCGACGCCGACGGTGACGCCGTCGTATGTGGGTTTTGTGAATAGTCAGACGTCAGCTGTGTTGACATCTGCTCCGACGTGTTCAACTGATTATGTGAACACCACACCGTTTGCCGATAGCGGTGTTGGAACCGCGTGTTCTGGCGCTGTTGCTGCGAACTATTCGTTTAGTTATGTAGATGGTGCGATCACGATTAATCGCAAGGGCGTGGTTGTGACTGCGTCGTCACATACGGTCACTTATGGTGATGCGACGCCGACGGTGACGCCGTCGTATGTGGGTTTTGTGAATAGTCAGACGTCAGCTGT
>JBIKSB010000152.1:0-3452 GCA_044348855.1 Ilumatobacteraceae bacterium
AGATCCAATGAGATACAACGGGGCTCCATTGTCGCCGCCATGGGCAAAGCGATACATCCGAGAATGTTCGAGATAACGCCCCAGAATGGACCGAATCCGAATGTTGCTGCCGGATTCTCCACCTGGTCGAATCGCACAGATTCCGCGCACAATCAAGTCGATCTTGACCCCTGCCTCGGCTGCTTTATACAACAGTTCAACAATCTCTTTATCGGCAAGAGCGTTCATCTTCATCAAGATGTGGCCCTCTGTGCCGTGTGCAATTTCATTCTCGATGAGTTCTGCGAAACGTGGACGCAAAAACTTTGGCGCAACAATGAGGTGCGAATACTCCGGCTCATTGCTGAAACCCGTCAACGCATTAAACAGTCGAGAGACATCATCACAGATTTCTTCGTTGCACGAAAACAAACCGATGTCCTCATACACCCTTGCAGTTTTCGAGTTGTAGTTGCCAGTTCCGACGTGCACATAACGACGAAGGCCAGACTCTTCTTGACGCACAACAAGCACGCATTTGCTATGTGTTTTCAGCCCTACTACGCCATACACCACATGCACGCCGGCACGTTCAAGTTCTTTTGCCCACCCCACATTGGTGGCTTCATCAAAACGCGCCGTTAATTCAATAAGAGCAACTACCTGTTTCCCCATCTCGGCTGCAGTGATAAGACTGCGTGCAATTGCCGAATCGGGCGAGGTGCGATACAGCGTGATCTTGATTCCCTGTACTCGCGGATCAGTGGCAGCTTGTTCGATGAACTCTTCTGTGGAAGAAGAAAAAGATTCATACGGGTGATGCACCAACAAATCACGAGTGCGTAGCACGCTGAAAATGGATTGATCGTTGCCATCTGCGGCAGCAAGACGGCCTGCAGTCACTGATTGCCAAGGAACATCTTTCAACTTGGGATTATCTACCGCAGCATGAATTTCCCACAGCGACGATGTTGCCAAGGGGGCACGGTGTCGCGACACATCGGCTTCCTCAAGTTCTAATTCTTCCAGCAACATTGACAACACGGACGGGTCAATGTTGTCGTCCACTTCAAGGCGTACCGCGCGACCAAAGCGACGGCGTCGCAACTCCATCTCGACTGCTGCTAACAAATCGTCGGCGTCTTCGCTTTCCAATGTGAGGTCGGCGTTGCGTGTGACTCGAAATGTCGTCACATGCACGATGGTCATTCCTTCAAAAAGCTCACCAATGTGTGCAGCAATCACGTCTTCCACGGGCACAAAACGCCCCTCAGACACTTGATAAAAACGCTTAATGAGAGTGGGTACTTTCACACGCGCGAAACGTTGTTCCATGGTGAGTGGATTACGCACCAACACACCCAAGCTGATTGCCAAGTTGGAGACATAGGGAAATGGATGCGCCGGATCTACGGCAAGAGGTGTCAAAACAGGAAAGAGTTGACGATGGAAATACGTCGTTGCCACACTCTGCTCTGTGGCGGTGAGTTCATCCCAACGCACAATGCCTACGTCATGGCTTCGCAGCTCAGGAATCAACACATCGAGAAGAAGATGCTCGTGTTCATTCACTAAGTTGTCTACATAACGGGCAATTTCTCGCAACTGTCGCTGCGGAGATAACCCATCGGAACTGGCGGGCATCAGTCCTGCTGCAACTTGGCCCTTCAAGGCGGCAACGCGCACCTGAAAAAACTCATCCAAGTTGGATGAGAAAATGGCCAGAAACTTCATCCGCTCTAGCAGCGGAATTGACGTCTCTTTGGCTAACGCAAGAACACGGCCGTTAAAGTCCAGCCAACTCAATTCTCGGTTGCCGAACCAGCGACTCATTGCGGGAAATAGTAACGAGCAGCAATGCCTGTCACCGTGGGTAGTTCACCATGCTTCAGGCAAAGTTCACCTGGTTGTCTCCATGAGGTAACCAGAGCAAGTTGTGTACTTGCCCGACAGGGATCAGAGCTTCCCCTGCAGGGATTAATACTCGTAGTTCGGGTCACCCATGTCCCATTCAAGCGAAATCAACTCGCGCTCGGCGTCACGCACAATGCGTGCCATGTTGCGGCGGAATTGAGGATCATCACGGGGCAAAAGGACCAAACGTGCAAGTACTCGCGCACGGAACTCTTCAAGAAGGGTCTGGTCGCCGTAGTCGCCGTAGACCTCCCAATGAGGTGAAATTGCGCCGAGATACACAATGCGCGCGTGAGCCTGAGGTGCTTGATGAGTCTGTGTGTCCGACATGATGCCTCCAAAGGCCTGAGAATTTCGTTACTGAGAACATCTCAAGCCTATCGGCAGAGCCGAATGACACCTTTCACAGCGTCAAAAACGTCGTTTTGGGCCTATTTCATTGAAGAAATCAATCTTTGCCTGTGGAAAACATACATTCTTGACAATCCTTTACTTTCCCGACCGACACAACAGCCCGAATCATGCTTGACTGTTTTTGCGGGAACTTTCCCGCCATGACTCGGCGTCACACAGACACCGACCGAGAGTGGCTTCAACCGGAAGTCACGGCGAGGAGAGCCATGAAAGCAAAACTTCACATCACCAGCGAACCAGTCACACAGGTTCCCTTTGATGATTCACCCACTTCGTGGATGGGTCAAGGTAATTGTCGCAATTACCCGCCCGCCACGTTCTTTCCCTCTGACGGCGTGGGCGTAGATCGCGCCCGTGCAATCTGCAAGGGATGCCCTGTCACCACTCAATGTCTCGAGTACGCACTCGAAGAGCGCATTGAGCACGGTGTGTGGGGTGGATGTTCAGAGCGTGAGCGCCGAAGAATTCTGAAGCGTCGTCGCGGCCTGTTGGCCTAACAGTTCTCGCACCACTTGTGGTGCGCAGAGTTATGACTCTTTGGGCGTAGAGGCGCCGGGTTCGTCCTTGCCCTCTTCCATTGCCTTTTTAAGTTCACGTTGTGCAGAACCAAGGTTCTTTGCCAACTTGGGCAATTGGGATCCCCCAAAAAGCACCAAGAACACAACAGCAATAATGACGAGCTCAGATGTTCCCATGTGCGAAACCCTACCACCACAGGTAGCAGACACGTCCTCGGCTTGGTAGGAACACCTGTGTGTTGGAGTGCGTCATCAATATCAGCGAGGGGCGAGATGAAGCCGTTTTGGCCGCGCTTCGCCAGTGCGTCAGTGGCGCCTTGCTCGATGTGCACACCGATCCTGATCACCACCGCAGTGTGTTCACACTTGTGGGTACAGATGCCCCACGAGTGCTGGCGCGTACCGCGATTGATGTGTGCAACCTCGACACGCACCACGGCGTGCACCCACGTATTGGTGTTGTAGATGTTGTGCCTTTTGTGCCTTTGCAGGGCTCCACAATGGATGATGCCATTGCGGCAAGAAATGACTTCGCGCAATGGGCGGCGCGTGAATTACAAGCACCTGGGTTCTTGTACGGTCCATAGCGCAAATTGCCCGATATTCGCAAAAACGCGTGGAAAACCT
>JBIKSB010000023.1:0-10218 GCA_044348855.1 Ilumatobacteraceae bacterium
AGCGATGAGATTGAGCGTCTGAAGTACGCCAAGTACCCGAAGAAGAAGAAAATGTCGAGCATGCTCGGCGAGATGTTCGACTTTTAATGGACTAGTTGCACGCGGTGCACAAGCAACTCACGGAGAAAGCACACAAAGATGTTTAAGAACACTCTAAAGACAGCTGTCCTACTTGCTGCCCTTGGTGGCCTCATCGTAGGAATCGCATCCGTCCTCGGCGGTGGAAGCTCTAGCGCAGTCATGATTGGCCTTGTCATGGCACTCGTCATGGTGGGTGGTTCGTATTGGTTTAGCGACAAGTTGGCATTGAAATCTGCGCGTGCTCAAGTCATCACAGAAGCCGACCATCCCGAGTTGTACGACATGGTGCGCAATCTGTCGCAGCGCGCAGGAATGCCGATGCCACGTGTTGCTATCTCCCCCAGTGATCAACCCAATGCGTTTGCCACGGGACGTGGACCCAACAATGCAGTGGTGTGTGCAACAACTGGCTTGTTGCAATCACTTACGCCTGCCGAAGTAGAAGGCGTGATGGCACACGAGTTGATGCATGTACGCAACCGTGACATTCTCATTGGCTCTGTTGCAGCCGCTGTTGCCACAGCGATTTCAGCCATTGCACAAATGGCCATGTTTGCCACGATGTTTGCAGGTGGTTCACGCGACGATGAGAATCGTCCTAATCCATTTGCAATTCTTTTGGTGTCAATGTTGGCCCCACTTGCAGCAAGTCTCATTCAAATGGCAATCAGCCGAAACCGAGAGTTTGAAGCAGATCGTTCCGCAGCAGAACTGCTCGGCAACGGTGAATCACTGGCTCGTGCACTGGAGAAAATTGAATCCATCGCTACTCGTGTGCCGATGCAAGTAGCACCCGCCCAAGCCCAGGCCTACATCCATAATCCCCTCGCAGAGATGCATCACAAGCCTCGCACAGGTCTTGATGTGGGCAGATTGTTCTCTACGCATCCCGCCACCGACGAGCGCATTCGACGTCTTCGTGAGATGAGTTTTTAGTCCACGCGTGAAGCGTCGACCGATTCTGCGGGTCCACTGAGACTAAACAACAACGCACCGCAGAGCGAGATAACTCCTGCGACCAAATAAGGAGTGTCGTAGTTGCCTGCCGCATCTCGAATGGACCCAATAAGAATTGGTCCGATTGCAGTGCCAGTGAGTGAGACCAACCCCGAACGCGACGAGATGCGCGCATAATCTTTCACGCCAAAACGTTGCGCAATCAAAAGTGACTGCATCATCAAGATGTTGCCCACCATGGCGCCAAATAAACCAATAGCAACGAATAGCGCAATGGTGTTGTGCATCTGGCCAATCAACACAATGGCAGAACCCTGCACTACGGCGAGAAACACCATGAACTTGGCGAGTGGAAACTTTGGAATGATACGGCCGCCTACGAGGCGAAAGATCACACTTGCCCCTGACAACACAGACGTAGCAAGTGCGGCTGTTTCTTTTGTGGTGCGCTCCTCTACCAGTTTCACTATTTGTTGAATGGCGCCCACTTGGCTTCCCATCACCAGTACAAATCCCGCCGTCACCACCCAAAAGAATCGTGTACGTATTGCCTCGGCCATCGGCACACCAGGCAACACCACTACATGGTTTTCTGGTTTCGGCTCACCGTCTGGCATCCAGTTCAAAGCGGTGGGTTCTGGCCGAATAAACAAATAGGCCGGCAACGACATACCCAAGAGCCACAAGATGGCCAGTACAGGTGCAGCACCATTGAGAGACCAGGCATCAATAAGTGACTTGATGATTGGCGACAGCACGATGCCGCCTACCGAGAGACCAGATGATGCAGCAGCAATCGCCGATGCCCGCTTTGTATGGAACCATCGCGTCACCACAGTGGTAGCAAGTGTGAGACCACTCGATGACCAAGCGATTGCGAATACGCCATACACCACGAACAGATGCCATTGCTCGGTGACTTGCCCAAGTGCCAGCAGAGCACATGCACCCAAAACTGCACCGCCATAGGCGATGAGACGCACGTCGTATTGGGCAATCAGTCGCGCAACAACAACATTCCAGAGCCCGCCAATAAGGAAGAAGAAAGTTGTGGCAACAGAAAGTGAGGAGACTTTCCAGTCGGGGTTCTCATTGCTGAGTGCATTCAAGTACACCGACATGCCATAGAAGCCCAGTGCAGAGCCAAAGAACAAAATGGTGAAGCACCCTGTCACCACCCACCAACCAGGAAATGCATCCCGCTTGGCAAAAAATACGCGAGAGTCCGCTTGCAACATGAGACCCCTCCCTCGGGGCTCACCTTAGACGAGGGTGTTGATGGTCTCTGCTAGTGAAACATCACGCAGAGTTATCTCGCCTACATCATGGGAGATCAACGAGATACGCACCACATTCCAACTATTGGACCAATCCGGGTGATGGTCTGCTTTTTCTGCAGCTTCTGCTACGCGAGCCATAAAGGCGAATGCATCGGCAAAGTTGGCGAACTCAAACTTGCGGAACAACCCCTGAGGAGTTGTGATCCAACCGCTGGGGGTGAACATCTCAGTTAGACGAATGCGGCGTAGCCGTCACGCTCGAGCACATCAGCCAACTCTGGGCCACCTGTTTTCACAATGCGACCCGCAGACAAGATGTGCACAACGTCCGGCTTTAACTCTTCCAGCAAACGCACATAGTGAGTAATTGCCAGGACGCCAAGATTGCTGTCGTGAGTTGCCGCCTCAACGCGACGCGCACAATCACGTAGTGCGTCGATATCTAGTCCGGAGTCAAGTTCATCAAGAATGGCGATCTTTGGTTCCAAGACACCAAGTTGCAATGTCTCGTTGCGCTTCTTCTCGCCACCCGAGAGATCCACATTCAACGCACGCGACACGAGTGCTTCGTCAAAGTTGATCTGTGATGCTTCTGATGCGATACGTGCAGTGAGATCTTTGGTGTCGCGACCACGTGCCACCAAGGCTTCAGTCAACATCTCGTCCACATGTACACCAGGCACTTCTGTGGGATATTGCATCACTAAATGCAAACCGGCAAGTGCACGCTTCCAAGTAGGCAATGCCAACAGATCCACGCCATCGAGTGTGACTGTGCCAGCAGTGACGGTGTAGCCGGGCTTGCCCATGATGACAGCAGACAGTGTCGATTTGCCTGCACCGTTTGGCCCCATGATGGCGTGTACTTCACCGGAGTTAATCACCAAATCGATGCCGTTGAGAATTTGTTTGCCGGCAACTTCTGCGCACAAACCCGAGATAGCCAATGTGCTCATTGGGCACCTTCTTTCATTTCCACCACGACTTGACCATCTACTACAGATGCGTGAAACACGGCAACGGGTTGGGTTGCAGGCAATGTGTCGGGCGCACCTGTTTCCAGACTGAACGAGCTTCCATGGCGGATGCATTCGATTTGCTTGGTCTCACACCACACCATGCCATCAGACAACGACACATCTGCATGACTACAGGTGTCTGCAATTGCATACACCTCGTCGTCTATGCGCACCACAGCAACGGGTTCTTTGCCCACCATTACACGGCGCGCAGAACCAGAGGTCAACTCATCAAAAGAACACACGGTCACATTCACTTCGATACCCCTTCGCGGCTCAACTTGTCGGCAATTTCACGCTCGAGAGCGGCTGTCTCCACATGTTGTGGCAAGCGATCAAGAACATCTTTGAAGAAACCAAACACCACCAGACGCTCTGCAACTTCTGGTGAGATACCACGGCTCTCCAAATAGAACCGTTGGTCTTCATCGATAGATCCCACAGTGCTGGCATGGCTGCACTTCACTTCATTGGTTTCAATCTCGAGATTGGGAACACTTTCTGCCCACGCGCCATCTCCAAGAGTGAGATTGCGGTTGGTCTGGAAGGCCTCTGACTTTGCAGCGTTTTTCTCAATGCGAATCAGGCCGGTGTACACACTGCGTGCAGAACCACCCACGGCACCTTTAAACAACAAATCGCTGTGCGTGCGTGGTGCTTCGTGTCGTTGCAAGGTGCGGAAGTCGTGCATCTGTGTGCCGCTGGCGAAGTACAACGCAAGTTGTTGTGCGCTCGCACCAGTTTCCACCAAGCGCACTTCTGCTCGCACGCGTGCATAGTCGCCGCCAAGCGCCACGGTGTTCACACGTGACGTTGAGTCGCGATAGCCAGCACTGTGCTGGTGGGCAATCATCCACGTGGAGAGTCCCAACTGATTCATCGCCACATAGTTCACGTGAGCATTTGCTCCGCAACGAATCTCCACAACGGGACATACAAGTGAGCGAATGCCATCTTGTGAGACAAAACGTTCCACCACTGTGATCTCGCTCTGAGTTTCTGCATCAATCACTAGACGAGGAAACGCAATGATTCCGTCTGCCTCCACATAATGGGTGATCTCCACAACGCCCGGGTGCGCCACACCTTTGGGAACCACCAAAGTGATTTCGGTTCCACGTTCGCGATTCAATTGTGCAAACACATCAGGAATCTCCACCATGGCAATTCCTGGTCGTGCAGTAGAGCTCAATACGCCATCGGCATTTGTCACTTCGGTACGCACAGCACCGTCGGCGTACGCACCAAGATCAAGCTCTCCAATGCGGCTGTAACGCCAAATCTCTTCATCGGTGCTTGGTAAAGCAATCGTTGTACTCATGGGGGGCTCTTTCGTCTCTTACTTTTTCCTGCGCCACCAACGACGCTTCTTTGTTTTCTCTTGTTCCCATTCGTGTGCAATTTGTGCACCCATGGAATTGATAATGCTTTCTGCCTCACCAAGTACTGCAGCCACTGTGCCGTCGCCAAGTCCTGGAACTTCTGGTGGTGTGGGGGGCGCGATAGCTGTTCCATGCACCCAAGCCACATCTGCCATGCGACGCTCGTATCCCGAACATGGTTCAGGACAACGCCACGGTGCCTCTGGTGCTAAATCAAGATTGCACTTACGTACCGCGTCGCCGTTGGGGTACGTGCGACTTTCGTAGTTCTTGCATTCAGTACGCATTGGCATGGAAGAAAACCCAGTCGGCCAGAACTAGCCAACTGAACCCTCCATCTGCAGTTCAATCAAGCGGCTCCACTCCACGGCGTATTCCATGGGCAATGTGCGCGTCACGGGCTCAATGAATCCGTTCACCACCATGCTCATGGCTTGTTCTTGTGACAAACCACGGCTCATCAAATAGAACAATTGCTCATCAGCAATCTTGGACACTGTTGCTTCATGGCCAATTTCGGCATCTTTCTCGCCCACTTCCATGTAGGGGAAAGTGCGGCTTTCGCTGTCACCATCGAGAATCAATGCATCGCACTGCACATGGCTCTTGCATCCGTAGGCGCCTTTATCAATGCGCACCAGTCCGCGATACGCAGTGATTCCACCGTCTTTGCTGATGGACTTCGACACAATCTTCGATGAGGTCTCTGGCGCGGCGTGCACCATCTTTGCTCCTGCATCTTGATGCTGTCCTGCACCTGCATACGCAACAGAAAGAACTTCGCCTGTGGCCTTTGGACCCATGAGATACACACTTGGATACTTCATGGTCAACTTCGAACCGATGTTGCCATCGATCCATTCCATGTGACCTTCTGCTTCTACACGGGCGCGCTTCGTCACCAAGTTGTACACATTGGGTGACCAGTTTTGAATTGTGGTGTAGGTGACGTGAGCCGATGGCTTCACCACAATCTCCACTACAGCTGAGTGCAATGAATCGCTTGTGTACACCGGCGCAGAACAACCTTCGATGTAGTGCACTTTCGAGCCTTCATCGGCGATGATAAGTGTGCGCTCGAATTGACCAGCATTTTCTGAGTTAATGCGGAAGTATGCCTGCAGTGGCATTTCACATTCCACACCTGGCGGCACGTAAATGAAAGAACCACCAGACCACACTGCAGTGTTGAGTGCAGAGAACTTGTTGTCTCCTGGCGGAATGACAGATCCGAAGTACTGCTTCACCAAGTCGGGATACTCGCGCAATGCGGTATCCATGTCGCAGAACAAGATGCCTTGTGCTTCAAGATCTTCGCGGTTGCGGTGAAACACCACTTCTGATTCGTATTGTGCGGTAACACCGGCGAGATACTTGCGCTCTGCTTCGGGGATTCCCAACTTCTCATAGGTAATGCGCATCTGCTCTGGCAGATCATCCCATTCATCTACCTGATGAGTTGCGGGCTTGAGGTAATAGAAAATGTCTTGGAAGTCGATGTCGGGCATGTTGTCGGCAAACCACTTCGCCATCGGCTTGCGATCAAAAATGCCCAAGCTGCGCAAGCGGTACTGCGTCATCCACTTGGGTTCACCCTTCCACCAAGAAATCTGTTCCACCACGCGGTCGGACAAACCTTTTTCGGGTTCAAATGCGTAATCAACTTGGTCGCTCCAACCCAGGCTGTATTTGGTGAGGTCGAGATCAAATGTGGTCACGGGGGTGTCCTATCTGTGTGTTGTCCTCTGCGGTGGCGGAGGGTATTTGCACTACGGCCATAGTAACAATTCCCACCTCTAGAACCCACACGGCACACCGAGCAAACCCCGACAGGTAGCGTGTCATCCTTCATGGAACGTTTCGGATTAGTAGGTCTTCCCAATGCCGGGAAGTCGTCGTTGTATAACGCACTCACGGGGGGCGGAGCACTGGCAGCCCCCTACGCCTTTGCCACCAAAGACCCCAACATTGGCGTGGCCAAAGTTCCCGACCAACGCTTGTTGGCCCTAGCTGAGATGTCACAGACCAAAAGCATCGTGCATGCAGCAGTGCAAGTGGTCGACATTGGCGGACTTGTAGAAGGCGCCAGCAAGGGTGAAGGACTTGGTAACAAGTTCCTTGCCAACATTCGAGAAGTCGACGCGATCGTATTTGTGTTGCGCGCCTTCGCCGACGATGACGTCCCAGGCCCCGATGACCCACTTGAGCATCTTCGCGTTGTGGAGTTAGAACTTGCGCTTGCAGATCTTGAAACAGTGGAGACTCGGTTAAATCGCGTCAAGAAAACCGCACGCGTGGATAAGACAAACCAAGAAGAAGTCGCCGTGTTGCAACGCGCCTACGACAAGCTTGCCGAAGGAATGCCGTTGTACCGTGCGGGATTATCCGCAGATGACCGCGAAGCCTTAGCGCCGCATTTCCTTCTCACTAATCGTCGGGTGTTGGCAGTGGTCAACGTGGGCGAAAACGAACTCGACACCATTCCCGCCGTTGAAGCACGCGTGCGTGCAGAACTGTGTCCACCTGGGTCTGTGCAAGAACACGATGTGGAAGTGCTGGGCATGAGTGTCCAAATTGAAGCCGAAGCCGCACAGTTATCAGACGAGGATCGTGCAGACATGCTCGAAGCACTCGGCTTAGGTGAAGGAGCTCTTACCAAGATGGTGCGTTCTGCATATCACTTGCTAGGTATGCGCACGTATTTCACCACCGGCGAAAAAGAGACGCGAGCCTGGACATTCCATGCGGGCGACAAAGCTCCTGTATGCGCAGGCAAGATTCACTCCGATATCCAGCGCGGCTTTATTCGCGCCGAAGTTATTCACTGGGATGAACTTGTGGAGATTGGCTCGTGGACAAAGGCTAAAGATTTGGGCAAAGTGCGTTCTGAGGGCAAAGAATACGAATTTGTTGACGGTGACGTCACCGAATTCCGATTTAACGTGTGAGCATGACTGCACACACGGGTCGCTCTCTCGAACCTGTTTGGCTCGTAAGCCAAGGGCGCGTTGTTGCATCTGCGGGGCGTGCTACCTCTCGCACAGATCGCCGTCGCGGGCTCATTGGAATGACCACAATTCCCGAGCCCTTGCTATTGGATCCATGTTCATGGGTGCACACGGTGGGAATGAAAACCACGATTGACGTTGCCTATGTAGGGCCCGATGGAATCATTCTTCGTATCGACACGATGAAGCCTTGGCGCGTTGGCCCACTTACCCGTAAAGCGCAATACGTCATCGAAGCATCTCCGGGTTCATTCGAGCGTTGGCAAGTGCGTGTGGGTGACACAATCGAGGTGCGCTATGTCGACCATTAACGAATCCAGTTCCACTGTGCACCATGGATTGTGGTTGGTTGCAACGCCTATTGGCAATCTCGACGACATCTCACCTCGATCAGTATCGGTGTTACGTGCATCACCCATTGTGTGTTGCGAAGACACCCGCCGCAGTGGTTCTCTGCTGAAACACATTGGTGCACGACCCGAGCGATTGCTTGTCACAAATGAACACACCGAACACGATGTCATCGCAACTGTTCTGGAGTATCTGGCCAACAACATCACGGTGTCTCTCATTAGCGATGCGGGCACTCCTGGCATTAGTGACCCTGGTGAACAGTTAGTTGCCGCAGTGCATGCTGCGGGATACAAGGTGTACGCCACTCCTGGTCCGGCAGCATTTGTGATGGCCGCGGCCATCAGTGGCTTACCCACAACACGTATTGCCTTTGATGGTTTTTTGCCCAGATCTGGCGCGGCACGGCGCGAACGACTGACCGAGATTGCCCGCGAACGTCGCACCACTGTTTTGTATGAAGCACCGCATCGTCTTGAGCGCACACTTGAAGACCTTGTATCTACATGTGATCCCACACGCACCATTGTTCTTGCCCGCGAACTCACCAAACTGCATGAAGATCTGTGGCGCGGCACATTGGAAAATGCTCTTCTTCACGTGCGCGCAACCGAGCCTCGCGGTGAGTACGCCATTGTGATTGCGCCGTATCAGACAGATGTTCTCGAAATAACAGATACAGACATCATCAATGAACTCACTCAACGCATTCAGTCTGGTCTGACAACTCGTGACGCCATCAATGAAGTGACTGATGCGCTTGGGGTTCCTCGCAAACGCGTCTATACGCTTGCAGTAGCACTATGACCACCACACGCACCGCGGCTTTTTTCGATCTTGACCGCACACTCATTGCGGGATCGTCGGCTTTTGTCTTTGCACGTGCTGCACGTGATGCAGGACATATTCGACTGCAAGATTTTGTGCCCGATGTTGTGCGTGCCGTGCGCTTTAGATTCTTTGGCTCAAGCGATGAATCCAGCACTGGCGTGCGTGACCGCATCTTGGCGGGCGTCGGCGGGATGCAGCAATCAGATCTTGTGGGTTTAAATGAGATCGTGTTGCCCGAGTTGCTCGGACTCATCCGTCCTGAAGCACGCGCACTCCTTGAACAACATCATCGTGCAGGTCGAGAAACATGGATTGTCTCGGCATCACCCATTGAAATTGTGGAACCACTCGCCACCGCGTTGGGAATGACAGGCGGCATTGGCACCCGCGCCGAAGTGGACAATGGCATCTATACAGGTCGACTTGAAGGTCCTTTTTGTTATGGCGAAGGTAAAGCTGAAGCAATCTCTCGTCTAGCCGAAGAACGTGGCATTAACCTTGCCGAGTCGTGGTCATATTCAGATTCGATGAGCGATGTTCCCATGATGGAGATTGTGGGTCATGCAGTTGCTGTGAACCCCGATACCGAATTGGCTGGACTGTCGCGTGCCCGTGGATGGCCCGTCGTGATTTTTGCTCAACGTTCCAAGATGTTGATTCGCCGCTCTACAACTGCAACATTGATGTCTGCAGTGCTTGTGATTGTGTACTCGTTGGGTTTACGCCAAGGGCGCAAGCGCTAACTGTCGGCTCATTGCAACGAGTTGACCGTTACTGTCCCACATGGCGCCATCTTCTTCCCAGTAGCCACCTTGTACTGCATGGCTTTCAAACACGCACGAAATAGGACCAGGTGCAGGTACGCCACGCACATGCACAGTGAATTCAATTGTGGGCACCCAACCTTGCATGCCAAACAAGTTGAACATCACTGGAGGGAAAGCATCTGCGGCAAGCAACAAGGCAAGTGTATCAATGGGGCGATCATCGAGAAATTTGAACCATCCGCGTACACGTGCCCGACCATTGGGTTCATTGCGTGCAAAGCCTGTGTCATCAGGATGAAGACGCATGTCTAAGCGAGTGGACAATCCCATGGGAGCCGGCCCATTTGTCTGGCGCGAGGGGCAGTCATCAAAAGCGGGAATCTCAGGTGGAGTCAACGTCAATGACTGCGGACCTTGAGTTGTATCAATGTCACCAAATGTTCCAATGCTGCGCACCAAATCTTTTCCATCGCGGCGCAATGATGCAACAACTGTTGCTAAGCGTTTTCCAGACTTCACCACTTCTGTATGAGTGTGCGCAG
>JBIKSB010000153.1:0-3401 GCA_044348855.1 Ilumatobacteraceae bacterium
CTTTAGTTGTGCTCCCCAAACGTTGTGATACTTCTCGGGATAGAACATGATGGGCAACCAACCATCTGCTATTTCTGCAGTTGCTTCCACGCTCTTGTCTTTCAATGACGCCCACCAAATGGGAATGTCTTTGCGCACAGGATGATTAATGATCTTGAGTGGCCTGCCTAATCCGGTGCCTTGGCCCGCAGGAAGTGGAATCTGCACAGTCTTTCCGTCATATTGCAATGGAGCTTCGCGCGCCCATACATTGCGACACACTTCGATGTATTCCTTAATGCGCTGCATGGGCTTGTCATAAGGAACTCCATGGAAACCTTCAATCACTTGTGGACCCGATGCACCAAGACCCAAGATGAATCGACCATCGCTCACATAGTCACATCCTGCAGCCGTCATCGCCATAAGGGCTGCAGTGCGTGAATACACGTTGACAATTCCTGTGCCAATTTCTACGCGCTCTGTCTTGGCAGCGAGGTAGCCCACTTGAGAAATTGCATCGAAGCTGTAGGCCTCGGCGATCCACACCTGGTCGAGACCAGCTTTTTCTAGCTGCACCACACGGTCAACAGCTTCTTTAAATCCACCCGAATAGTTGATTCCCATGGACAGCTTCATGATTCCCCCTTGATTGGTCTGCCCTAGACCCTATGACGAAACAAGGGGCACATGCGATTCCTAGTGCTATTTCGGATCTGCGGCGCGACAATGGGACGGTGAGTTCTCCCTGGGTGTCGTCTATGGTCCCCGCACCAGATGGAACAAAATTGCGTGTCATCGATTGGTCTGCCCCTCAGTCATCTCCAGGTATTCCCATTGTTCTGCTCCATGGACTTGCCTCCAATGCCCGTCTTTGGGACGGCCCTGCTCGATGTCTCTCTCACATCGGCCATTCAGTGATGGCAATGGATCTGCGTGGGCATGGCCACAGCGAGAAGCCTGACCATGGCTATTCGGTTCCAGAAATTGCTGCCGATGTAGCCCACGTGATTGAGACCCTCGCTGCAACGCAATCTAAATGGACACGACCACTTGTCATTGGTCAATCCTGGGGCGGCAACATCGTGGTGGAACTTGCAGCCCAGTTTCCTTCTCTCATCCGTGGAATAGTTGCCGTCGATGGTGGCACCATTGACCTTTCACATTCTTTTGCCGAATGGGAGGAATGTGAAAGAACACTGCGACCACCACAACTTGTGGGCATGCACTATGACCGTCTTCGCGCATACATCCGCGCAGCACACCCAGATTGGTCAGAAGAAGCCATTGACGGCCAGATGCACAATATGGAAAAACGTTCCGATGACACAATCGCGCCATATCTCACCATGGACCGACACATGACTATTTTGCGACACCTATGGGAAGACCGACCTGTCAATAAATGGCCACTCATCAAGGTTCCCGTATTGTTTACTCCTGCATCAAAATCACACGATGAACACACTGCTATGAAACGCCAACAGATCGCACATGCTCTTTCGCAACTGCCCCATGCTCGAGTTGAGTGGTTTGAACCCGCAGATCACGACCTTCACGCCCAATTCCCCGATCGATTCGCGGCCGTAGTTGATCACGCAATCTCTACAGGATTTTTCGCATGAGCCTTCCACGCATTCTCACCATCATGGGTTCAGGAGAAACCACTCCCACCATGGTCTCCACCCATAGAAATCTGGTCGCACAACTTCCCTCACCTGCACGAGCTGTACTTCTTGACACCCCTTATGGATTTCAAGAAAATGCACCAGAGCTAGCTGCACGAGCAGTGGCCTATTTCCGCACTTCAGTCAACATTGACATCACAGTGGCTGGTCTTGTACGCATGCATGACACTCACCTGCCTGCCGACCCAGTGCTGATCGAAAGAGGGCTGCGTGCGCTCACCGACTCTCACTACATCTTTGCGGGACCTGGTTCACCCACGTATGCATTGCGTCAATGGAGTGGCACCAACGTGGCCTCCATCATCGAAGAAAAAATCCGACATGGCGGCATCGTTACGTTTGCATCAGCGGCTGCCCTCACATTGGGTCGCTCCACGGTCCCCGTCTATGAGATCTACAAAGTGGGCCAAGATGTGGAACGTCTCAACGGCCTCGACTTGCTCTCTGCACTTGGAATTAATGCAACTGTTATTCCCCACTTTGATAACGCCGAAGGCGGCAATCACGACACAAGATTCTGCTATCTGGGAGAGACTCGACTTCGGTTGTTTGAATCACTCCTCGACGAGGACACTTATGTGTTGGGGGTCGACGAACATACGGGACTGATTATTGATAGTGATGCAGGAACTGCTCGAGTTGTAGGAAATGGAACAGTCACCATTCGGCTTCGTTCTCTCTCGCACTCCCTCACAACCGGCGAGACAATCGACATTGCCGCACTTCAGAATCCATGGGCTCATTTCGGTTCCGCGAGTTCCCCTCATTCAACGACGACTTCTGCCGGTGCTCCCACTACCCCAGATGCACGAGCGGTTGATGCTGGCCAAGACACATTCGAGGCCACATTGGCGCGACTTACTCAAGCCTTTAGCGATGCAATTGCTGCACGTGATGCAGACTCGGCATTGCGCGCATGTCTGGATATGGAACAAGCGATTGTGGATTGGTCAAGCGACACATTGCAAGGCGACATCGGTGATCGAGCCCGAGCATCACTACGTTCCATGATTAGCCAGCTTGGTGATGCGTCATCTGGAGGGCTCAAAGATCCGCGCGATGTGGTGGGGCCTTATGTGGAAGCAATGCTTGCTGTACGCGCCACCGTACGAGCAGAAAAAAGATTCGATCTTTCAGATGTCATTCGTGATGCATTTGCGAACCTTGGCATTGAAGTGCGTGACACGCCAGCGGGCGTGGAATGGGTTCT
This sequence comes from Ilumatobacteraceae bacterium, assembly GCA_044348855.1. Classification (GTDB taxonomy): domain Bacteria; phylum Actinomycetota; class Acidimicrobiia; order Acidimicrobiales; family Ilumatobacteraceae; genus UBA2093. The sequence continues at coordinate 2,878 of JBIKSB010000153.1, forward strand.
CAACGACCAACAGTGATCTACACGTGATGCACGTGGGCTATGCGTGAACGCCCACGAATACCACTGACCGTATACACAGAGATAAACATTGCGGTTGCGACCAAGATAATCGTGGCACTGGCCGAAGTGTCGAGGTGATACGACAGGTTCATACCTAAAAATCCCGACAATGCACCCACAATGGGCGAGATCCACAGCATGCGTGCAAAAGAGTTAGTTGTCATGCGAGCCACTGAAGCTGGAATCACCAACAGTGCAGAAATCAATAAGGTTCCAATAACACGCATGGTGACCAAGATGGTGAGCGACAACAACACCATCAGCAAGGCCTCAATCCATGCCACTTTCACACCTGACACCTGAGCAACATCTGGGTCAAAAGTGGCAAATAACAATCTCCTGTACAACACCACAACCACAACCACAGTCAGCACCGTCACAAGCGCAACCGCGATGATGTCTGCTGTGCGCACACCCAGCACACTGCCAAACAACACTGCTTCAATACTTTTCTTTGCTTGGCC
>JBIKSB010000154.1:0-3398 GCA_044348855.1 Ilumatobacteraceae bacterium
TTTGCCATACCGGTGAGAACGCCACCAGGTCCTAGTTCAACAAAGCCCGTAACTCCGTGTTCGGCCAAGGTCAAAAGACAGTGTTTCCATCTCACGGGGCTTGATAACTGCGCCGAAAGCAGTGAAGACCATTCATCATGAGTTGCGTGTGGAAGAGCGTCTACGTTGGACACGACCGGTACTTCGGCATCTCGAGGTGAGGCAAGTGTGATGGCGGTGCGTAAGCGATCACGTGCAGCTGTCATATAGGGAGTGTGAAAAGCGCCTGAGACCTGCAGGGGCATGACCTTTTTTGCACCTAATGATTTGGCGTGTTCGCCTGCGAGAGCCACACCTTCATGTGAGCCAGCAATCACGACTTGTCCTGGAGCATTAAAGTTTGCGACCCAGACATCGCTATCTGCGCGACGACAAGCAACTTCAACCACGTCGTCGTCTAGGCCAAGTACGGCAGCCATCGTCCCTGGAGAAGAGATTCCCGCTTCATGCATGGCATCTGCACGCTCCACCACAAGACGGACGCCATCTTCAAACGACAGTGATCCTGTAGCTGTGAGGGCTGTGTATTCACCCAGAGAATGACCAGCGCAAAAACTTGGCACGATTCCCAGACGTTCTACGGCATCCAAGACCATCAAACTTGAGACGAAAGTTGTGAGTTGGGCGTTCCTGGTGTCTTTGAGCGTCTCGGCGTCCGCGTCAAGTAAAAGCGCCCCTACGTCTCGGCCAGCCACTTGGGAGGCTTCATCGACTAATTCCCAACTGTCGTGGTCTTGCCATGGTCTACCCATGCCTGGGCGCTGCGATCCTTGGCCTGGGAATGTAAATGCAAGCATGACGGGAAAACCTTAGACCTGTTGATGCAGGCAAGACTTGTTACCCATTAGTAGGGTGCTGGCGTGACCTGCTGTACGCTCTTTAGCCCTGGCCCGAGTGGCGGAATGGCAGACGCGACGGATTCAAAATCCGTTGTCCGAAAGGGCGTGTGGGTTCGAGTCCCACCTCGGGCACCCAGGTGATTCATACACTTAGTTATATGGGTCAACGATTTCTCCAACGCAGGTTGTCCCAGGCGTCGTGCCGAATCCGAGAGTTGCAAGAGGAACTTCGGGTTGTTCAGGACCAATTAAGTCACTTGTCTGACGAAGCGGATGATTTGTCACTTCGTGCGATGGTGTCAGAGACGCCGTCAGCGAGCTTTGAATATCGTGAAGCAAAAAAGCACGCAGATGCAATGATGAAGCATCGCGATGGTTTGGTTGCAGAGATTGCTCTTCTGGAGCAAAGGATGAATGAATATCTCGATCGAATGAAGGATTCCCGTTTATGACTGTTCGTGTAGTGATTGCCGAAGACGAAGCAATTATCCGTCTTGATCTGAAGGAAACTCTTGAAGAAGAGGGTTATGTCGTTGTTGGCGAGACGGGTCGAGGAGACAAGGCGGTGGATCTCGTGCGTGATTTACGGCCTGACTTGGCGATCTTGGATGTGAAGATGCCAGGTATGGACGGCCTCGAGGCCGCTCGTCTCATTAGCAAGGACCGAATTTGTGGCGTGCTTATCTTGACTGCCTTTAGTCAGCGAGAAATAGTTGAAGAGGCGAGAGATGCGGGTGCTCTTGCGTATTTAGTGAAGCCCTTTCAAAAGAGTGATCTCATCCCTGCATTGGAGGTTGCTCTGGGGAGATTTAAGGAATTACAAGTTCTCAATGGCGAGATAGAAGAGCTTGGCGAGCAACTAGAGGCACGCAAAACAATTGACCGCGCCAAAGGCGTCTTGATTGACCAACACGGCATGTCGGAGGCCGATGCGTATGGATTTATTCAACGTGGCGCAATGAATCACCGCACCACAATGCGAAAAGTGGCTGAGATGATCGTTGCGGGAACACTGAAGCCTGAATAGTTCTGCAGTTATGAAAGTGATGGCCCTAGACGGCAACTCTCTTGCATATCGTGCCTTTTACGCTCTGCCAGAAGATATGGCCAATGCGAGTGGTCAGAGTACGAACGCTGTGTATGGGTTCACAACGATGTTGTTGAATTTGGCAAAGGAACATACGCCCGATGCGATCTTGGTGGTATTTGATCGACCTGAGCCCACCTTTAGACATGTGGCAATTCCGGAGTACAAAGCCCAACGCGAGAAGGCTCCCGACACATTGATTCAGCAATTGGGCCTCATCAGAGAACTGCTCAGTGACATGGGAATTGCATGGATGGAGTTGGCGGGCTTTGAGGGTGATGATCTGATTGCCACTGTGGCGACACGTGCAACAGAACTTGGTCACGACGTCATCATTGTCACGGGCGACCGAGACAGCTACCAACTTGTTCGTGATCCTCATGTGCGAGTGCTCTACAACAAACGCGGTGTGAGTGATTATGCGTTGTATGACGAAGCTGGAATTTTGGATCGTACCGGTGTCACGCCTTCGCAATATGCAGATTATGCAGCACTTCGTGGGGATCCAAGCGACAACCTTGATGGCGTACCGGGCGTGGGTGAAAAGACTGCAGCAAAGCTCATCACTCAATACGGTGACCTCTCTGGAGTGTTGGCCAATGCTGAATCTCAGACTCCGAAACTACGTGCAAACCTTCTAGAACACGGCACACGCGTCCTGCGAAACGCTGAGATGATGTTGCTGCGACGTGACGTGCCTATTTCCTGTGACTTTGACAATTGGAAACCACGTCCAGATATTGCTGCCGTAAAGCGCCAGTTTGAATTTCTCGAGTTCTCCACCATGTTGAAGCGTTTCAATGACGTGGTGAAGGCGCAGGGATGGTTGGGTGATACCTCTGATCCCATACAGAACAATGAGCAATCTGTTGAGAAGGTGACCGAATTGCTCAAAATCGATGCAGTCGAAGATGCGATATCTCTCTTTGTGAATTCAGAGGAAAAGTACTTGGCAGGTGTCTACGAATTACAGGGAAGATCAGAAGCATTGTTGGGTGTTGCTGTGCACGTGAATTCTGAAAAGGGAATCGTGCGCTTTGTTCCCGCGCATCTCCTTGCCAATACTTCTGTCTCTCAGAAGGTATGCACATCGAAGTCACTTGTGGCACACGATGCAAAACGCATGATGAATGCGTTGCTTAGATTGGGGATTGACGCAAAAGGATTTGTGTTTGATACGGCAATCAGTGCGTATCTAGTGAATCCTTCCAAATCAAACTACGGCCTTGCAGAAGTATGCGAGGACATTTTGGGACAAGTGCCTTATAGCGACGCTAAGGATGACGGACAGTTTGACTTTGGTGGCAGTTCTGATGAAGACACCATGAGGCAGGCATGTGAAGAGACTTTGTTCATAGAGGCATTGTGTCGCACACTACGTGTTCAGTTGGCCGAGATGGGACACACCGCACTCTACGGTGATATCGAAAATC
>JBIKSB010000013.1:0-12287 GCA_044348855.1 Ilumatobacteraceae bacterium
GACGATGGTCGTCCTTCCTACATTGACCTCAAAGTCACTCGCCCCGAAATCTATTTCGGTGATGGCCTGAGTGGTTATGCAGTTGTCAACACTTCGCAAAACGAACAGGCATGTCCTGGAGTTGCATCATCCACCTATGAAGCCAATGGCGGAATTCAGGTCAATAGCTTTTTGCGCCGTGTTGCTCTGGCTATCAACTTTGGTGAGTTCAACTTGTTCGGTTCAAATCTGATTACTACAGAATCTGAAATCATGTTGGTACGCGATGTGCGCGACCGAGTGAAGAAGATTGCGCCGTTCTTGCATTTTGATGCCGACCCTTATCCCGTGGTCATCAATGGCCAGGTGAAATGGATCATCGATGCCTTTACAACATCGAACCGCTACCCCTATGCAGAGACTGCCAACGTGTCGCAGATCAGCAATGAGAGTGGTCTCAATCATTCGTTTAACTACGTACGCAACAGCGTAAAAGCAGTTGTTGATGCGTATACGGGAGAAGCCACTTTCTATTTGGTAGACACCAAGGATCCAATTGCACAGATGTGGAAATCAGCATTCCCGAACTTGTTCACGGACAAGTCCGAGGTGCCTGCGGAATTAGCCGCTCACTTCCGATACCCAGAAGATCTTTTCCGTGTGCAGACAAATCTTTTTGGTCGCTATCAGTTTGATGACGCCACATTGTTCTTTAATCGCGACGCTGCATGGACTGTCTCACAGGCCCCGATTGAAGAGCCTGAGGGTGCAACGCCTATCGCAGAAAACCCCGGGGCAGTGCAAGCACCTGCTGCAGTGGATTCCATTGATTCCAGCGAGTCGATTATCCGCCGCTTCAGTCCGTACTACACAATCTTCCACGCACCAGGTCAAGCCTCTGGCGCTGGGCAGTTCTCCATGTTGAGACCATTTGCTCCATTCTCGGCCGATGACAGTCGTAAGGAATTGCGCTCGTTGATGGTGGTGTCGAGTGACCCTGCAAACTACGGAAAGATGAGCGTCTATGAGGTGCAGTCGCCGTTGCCGCCAGGGCCTGCAACTGTTGCCGCAGAGTTTGAAAGCGATGCCGTAATCGCACAGATCATTACTCCGTTGGACTTGCGAGGCTCACGCGTGAAATACGGAGACTTGCAAGTTGTGCCTATCGGTCGTGGATTGATGTATATCCGTCCGCTGTTTGTTCTGCCCGATAGTGCAGACGCAAAACAAATCTTTGTGCGCAAGATTCTTGCGTCCTATGACGGACGTTCTGTTATTGGTGACAGCATCACCGATGTGGTGTCCCAGTTGTTCCCAGGTTTCAATGTCAACTTGGGTGATCGTGTGGGTGGAAATAAAACTCCTGGAGCTACGTCCACCACAATTCCAGGTTCACCTGCCACAACAGTTCCTACTGGTGGTTCCACGTTGACCCCTGCACAGTTATTGCAACAAGCTGAGCGTCTCTTCATAGAGGCCGATGCAGCACTTGCAAAGACTCCACCAGATTTCGCCACGTATCAATCTAAGTTGGCGCAAGCAAGAGCATTGGTGCAACAGGCACTCACTGCAGTGCGCTAGCTGAACTAGACAGCGCGCTGTAACAGCTGATTTGCCAAGGCCGCGAGGTCTTGGCGGAAAGTGATCTCGTAACGTGCTTGCTCTTGGGCAAGTCTGATCTGTGCAGAACGCAACGCATCAATGACTTCAACAACCTGGGAGTCGTCGGCGCGCTTAGAAAGATCTTCAATCTCGTTGCCTACTTCATGGAGCTGTCGAGAGAGCTCAGAACCCATCGCTGAGATTCGTGCTTCTAGTGCCGAGATACGTTCACCCACAGCTCTTGACAATTCGCGTTCCGACGCAGCAAGGGATGCCTGCTCTGAGACCTGGTCGCGCAGTGTGGTCACTTCTTGGCGAAGAATCTCTAGTGCTTGTTGCGTTTTTTTGTTGCTGAGAAACATGTGGAAGTGCTGTCCTGGGGTGTTGTGAGTTGCAGTTGCTCCTTGTACCGTAATACTCCTACTACGACGCGGGGTGGAGCAGCCCGGTAGCTCGTCGGGCTCATAACCCGAAGGTCGCAGGTTCAAATCCTGCCCCCGCCACCAAAATCAAAGTCCCGGTTTCCTTTCTGGAGACCGGGACTTTTGTTATCTGCACTTCTTCAGTGAAGAACTACCCCTCGCGTTCAAGTGAGACGTGCATGTCGGGCAGTGACACCCAGGGTTGACGATCCACACACCACACTTCAACCCCAGGTTTCACCATGGACTTGTCATTCAGAAGCCCCGCCTTGATGGCAATGATTCCATCGCGCTTCATCAGTTCAGAGACAATAGGGGATCCACAGGTGGGGCAGAAGCGGCGCTCCACGTACACATCATCGTTGTTTTCACCACGCTCTTGATACGTACGAAGCTCGCCGTTTATGGTGAGTTGAGACTTGTTCGCGATGATGTTGACGGAGAACGCACTGCCGCTTTGTCGCTGGCAATGTTCGCAGTGACACACTGCTGTTGCCAGGGGATCCCCTGCTAATTCGAAGGTCACTAAGCCGCATAAACAATGTCCTGAAGTCATGGTGTGACTGTAACCCACGACGGAGGTGTGTCAGAACCGGAACGGTGCCTCTATGGGATTGTGGTTACCAGTTTTTCTGGGCGACCAGAAGTTGTTTGCGAAGCTCGGCGGGCCGCTGAGATATGAATTCTCGAACTTGCTCTACGCGTTGTGGCCAAGTCATAAAGTCTTCGCCGGGTTTAAGTGGAAGCCAGCGTTGCTCATGTCGATTCATCTCGGTACCCACCTGTGCCACTAGGGCATTGAGATTGTTATTCATTCGTGTGGGGCTAAATGTGGTGTTGAGGTGAAATTCGTATCGGGCAAAGAATTGTTGGCGAAGTTCTGGAAATCGCAGTAACCCGTGCAAGAGACGTGCTTGGGGATGTTGAGAATCTGGACCAATGCGTGTCAACAATGCGGTGGCCGTGACATCAGGATCGTCGTTACTTGCACCGATTCGATCAAGATCCATAATCATCCAGCGCCATCTTTGGTCATCCATCAGGCTTTCAGTGGATGTGTCTGTTCTCAGAGAACGCCACATCATGGTGTTGTTGGCAGGCCAGTCAGTGTTTCCTGCATACGTGTGCCCAATGATGTAGTCAAAGAAACTTGTGACATCCATAGATGATTCGATGTTCTTCTGATGCATTGAGGTGGGAGACAGTGTCTCGGCCTGGGTGACAAGACTCTCCCAATGAGACATCACGTCCGATGGTTCTGTCGTGGGTTCATTGAGATCCACAATTGCCATATTGTTCTTGTTCACACCGTATTTGACAGCGATGAATTGTTCGTCATATCGCTCACCAAGTGCATGAATGCCCCAGTATTCCCCGTTGATGTAGACGTTGACGGGCTGAAACAATTGTGTTGTGGCGGCAAAGTCTTTCATTGCAGATTGAAAGAACATGTCGTTGAAATGAAAACGGTCGGTCATCCCTCTTTGGTTGTTCCCGCCGTTTCTCAATACAAGTGTTGACCAACCTGAATACTGCAGGCCGAAAAAATCACTGGTGAAACCTGAGGTCTTGTAGTCATTGCGGGCATAAAGCCTCAATGAGCGCATGGGGTTAATGAGAGAGGCATTGCCGTGAGTGCGAATGCCAATACTGATGGGGCTTTCACAATTCACTGCAGTGCAATACTGAAAGCGCACAGAGTCAAAAGGGTTTTGTGTGTGTGGCCTTTCCCAGGCGCGCCCTGTGGCTGAATAGTTGGCGGGTGTGGACCATCCGTAGTTGGGGTCAAACTGATTGCTGTTACGCCATTTCTTATAGATGTTTCCCGCAACATAGATTCCCGTCTCATCATCAAAAAGATGCGCAGGATTAAGAAGGAGAGAGACTACGGGAAGTGTCTGGGTGTGCTGTTTTCCAATAAAGAATGTGGCGGTGGTTTCTTCTGAATAGAGAGAACGAATACGCACAGTAACGGCTGGTTGAATCTGGGTTGATGTGCGTGGCGCGTTGCGAAAGATCTCGCTAAATCTCATTGCAGGATCAGTGATGGTGGTATCAATCTGTGAAAGTGGCCCGGTGATTTCTGGCAACGCCGAGATGTTGATGGGCTGTGTGTATTTCTTCGTCTGAGCTGGGTTGAGTACGGGGTCCGGAAAACTTCCATCGAGTGTGTAATACAAAGTCCGAGATGGGTCTGGTGCGTCTACCTCAAGTGTGAAGGATTGATCGTAAAACCCAGAGGAATGCGACAGTGTGGGCGCCCCGAGGGTGGCATCTTTAAAACACTCGGAAACATTTTGTGTACCAGGCGTGGGATAGGCGAAGTGGCACAGATCGCTAGGTGTACCAAGCTGGCGACCGAATGAGGAATTACTGGGTAATTGGGGAATGTCAAATCGGTCTACACCAGAAGGTCTATGCAGTTCTACAGGCTCTCCGTTACGGGAAAGAAGAAAGCTTGTGTGCAATTCACCTGTGGTTCGATTCTTTCCCGATGCGTACACAACGAGATATTGATTGGGCTGAAGTGTGAGAGGGGGAAATGTCCATTGGTCCACTTCGTCATGCACAAGTTGATAGTTCTCCAATGAGAGGGGATTGCTCGTGGGGTTCCACAACTCAATCCAGTCAGGGTAATCACCCTCGTAGTCAGGTGCAAAAGATGCATTAGACGTCATCACTTCGTTAATCACAATGTCTTTAGGGATTGTGACGTGGTCCGAGGAGAAGGACACGAAAAAGATGCTGGCAAGTACAGGGATAACAAGAAGAAGAGAAATGCGTCGCTGGAAGAATCGTGAGACGATTCGGCGTGTGTGAGGCAACAAAGACTGCAGAGGCACTCACAAAAAGGTACTTCTGTCGTGCATGTTTTGGAAGAAGTTGCTGTGAATGTTTTCTGAATGTGAGGGTCTCCAGTGCCGCAATCAGAGATTTTGCGGGCGTATCTGCTGTAATTAGTAAGTCAATTAACGCAACCGAGGGATCCAATATCCATGAGTATCCGAGGCGCGGCCTATGTCGCGGGAATTTATGAACACCCAGGACGTGATCTTCCTACGCACACGATTTGGGATATTCACACTGAAGTGGCTTTAGGTGCACTTGCTGATGCCGGGTTATCGATGGGTGATGTGGACGCGCTGTTCTGCGATGGCACAGCTGGCTTTGGAGTTCTCACATTGTGTGATCACCTTGGAGTGCGCCCGAAGTATGTAGACAGCACCGAAACTGGGGGCTCGTCGTATCTGGCCCACGTAGGTCATGCAGCAGCCGCAATTGCTGCAGGCAAGTGCTCGGTCGCACTCATCACGTTGGCAGGAAAACCACGCACTGGCTCACCACCTGTGCAATGGGCACAAGGCCCAGAATCTGGTTTTGAATCAGTGTGGGGATTGGCGGGGGCAGCTCACTCGTATGCACTTGCCGCACAACGGCACATGTATGAGTTTGGAACAACATCTGCACAATTAGCGGAGATCAAAGTTGCTGCAAGTATTCATGCCCAATACAACCCCAATGCTTTTTTGAAAAACGTGGTCACAGTAGATGAAGTGATTAACTCACCGCTCATCGCCGATCCACTTCATCGTCTTGATTGTTGTGTGGTGACTGATGGTGGAGGAGCTTTAGTAGTTGTGTCGCCAGAGATTGCACAAAAACTTGGCAAGACACATGCAAAATTTCTTGGCCACGGCGAAGCGGTGAAACATACGAATAACGGAAAGATTGATCTGACCTACACAGGTGCTGTGTGGTCGGGGCCATTGGCTTTTGAAGAAGCAGGAGTCAGTGTGGGTGATATTGATTACGCCTCGATTTATGACAGTTTCACCATCACTGTGCTGCAAACCATTGAAGATCTTGGTTTTTGTGAAAAAGGCAAAGGTGGCGAGTTTGTGATGGACGGTGCGTTAGTTGCGCCGTTTGGTCGACTGCCGTTTAATACCGATGGTGGGGGATTGTCCAACAATCATCCCTCAAATCGCGGAGGTATCACCAAGGTGATTGAAGCAGTACGACAACTTCGCGGAGAGGCGCACCCTGCCGTACAAGTACCAGATTGTCAGATTGCTTTAGCGCACGGCACTGGTGGAAGTTTGGGAAGCCGACATGGTTCGGTCACTTTGATATTGGGACAACACGACGCATGAATCAACTACCTACTCCGGCTCCTGTGGTGACCACCACAACCCAAGCTTTCTGGGATGCAACTAGTGAAGGCCGCTTTATGTTGCAACAGTGCACTTCGTGTGATGCGGTGGTGTGGTTTCCTCGCAACTATTGCCCTGAATGTTTTTCCGCGGAACTCTCCACATTTGATTGCTCCGGCCATGGCACGGTCTATAGCTACACAGTGATTCGCAAGGTGGCCAACGCCTACAAAGAAGCAACACCATTTGTTGTTGCCTATGTTGAACTGCAAGAGGGTCCTCGCGTGATGACGAACATCGTGGATTGTGCCCTAGAAGATGTGTCGGTAGGAATGGCAGTAACGATGGTGTTCCATGACACCGGCAAAGGAACTGCGTTGTATCGGTTCCGACCCGCGAGTCAGTAAACCTCTTCGGAGTTGTCAGTCCTCGGGCCAGCGTTCTGCACGATCGAGTAACTCGTCACGAAAATCTGGATGGCCAATTTGGGCCAATGCGCGTGCACGTTCACGGATGGTGCGGCCTTCCAGTTCTGCAATACCAAATTCTGTGATGATGACATCAACTTGATGTCGGGGTGTACTGACGATGCTTCCCGTGGGGAACTGTGTAAGCACGCGACTTGTTGTTACCCCATTGACCACACTCGTTGAAGGAAGGCAAATAAGGCTGCGACCTGCCAGGTTCAATCCCGGCCCCGCAACGAAATCCTCATGACCTCCTACGCCACTGAACTGTACGCCGTTGATGCTGTCCGCCATGATCTGCCCCGATAGGTCTACAGCTAATGCACCGTTGATGGAAACCATGTCACGGTTGCGTGCAATGCGCTCAGGGGAGTTCACCACTTTCACGGGAAGAAATCGCACAGATTCGTTTTCGTGAAGCCATGTATAGAGCTCGGGTGTACCCGCCGCAAATGTTGTCGGTGAGTAACCATCAAACTCGCTGCCTTTCTTATTTGTCACTTTGCCCGCCTGGCACAGTCGCATCAATCCCGTGGTGAACATTTCTGAATGAATGCCAAAATCACCAAGTTCGCCACTGGCAAGAAATGTTGCTATCTGGTTCGGAATTCCACCAATACCCGTTTGCAAGGTGCAGCCATTGCGAATGAAAGACAATGCATATTCCGAAATGGTGCGTTCGGCATCGCTTGCAGGAGCATCAGCAAGATTGAGTGGTTCTCTATCTGTCCACACCAACGCATCGATGTTGTCGACATGGATGCGGTGTTCATGTTCTGGTGCAACACCAAACGTGCGGGGAAATGCATCACTAACTTCCACGATCACTACGCGATTCGGATCTGCTGCTGCGCGGTGTAATTCATCCACTGTGGCGCCGGCATGAACCGACAGACTGACCCAACCATCCACTGGGGGTGCGCCAGCGGTAGCCATTACGCGCGGAGCAAGTGCTTCAAGCACCGGCTCAAAGCGACGAAAGTCCGCAGGAACATAATCAATCGAGGCGCCTGAATCTCGGAGAAAACGCTCCGCTGGTCCGAAGAAGCCACTGCGGTAGTGCACGCCTGGCTTCATCAAAACGCCATAAAGGTCAGGCATTAAGGCCCCAAAAATCTGCAGATTGACGAAGTCATCCCGTTCTCCAAGAGCATGCATGAACCCACCTGGAACGCCGGGCCCAAGGGGGACGGCAAGGGTGTCGGTGGGTTCTATGAGTGCGACGGCATTGACGAGATCCATAGTGGCCATGTGACCCATGGTAGGCAGGTAGGAGATGCTCGTGTTGGCTGGCAGGCTCAAAGTAATGCAACGCGACATTGTGATAATTGGTGGCGGTCCCGCCGGTGCGTCAGCTGCAATCACCGCGGCTCGGGCAGGGCTTTCTGTCACTCTTTGTGAAAAGGCACCTTATGGTCGCGACAAAGTGTGTGGTGATGGTTTGACTCCTCGTGCGATCGCGGCACTCAATGACTTGCGCATCAATCATTCAGTTGCACACCGCATTGATGGATTGCGCATGATTGCAGGAAAAAAGGAACGTGAATTGTCGTGGCCATCCACAACGCGTTTTCCTAATCATGGGGCAGTGTGGCCCCGACAGAAATTTGACACACATTTGATTGATGTGGCCATCGCCAGTGGTGCAGATGTGCGATTTAACTCTGAAGCGCTTCCACTCCTAGAAGATGGACGTGTTGTAGGTGTGACTGTGGGGGGCGAAAACATTCGCGCGTCATTGACAATTTTGGCCGCCGGTGCACAAGGACAAGCCGCAAAGATGCTTGGTGCTGAACGTGACCCCAATGAACCTTTTGGGTTAGCGATTCGCGCGTATGCACCCACGCCGCGCCATGCTGAACGCCACCTCGAAGCATGTTTGAGTTTGCGCGATGAACACGGAACTGCAGTTCCTGGTTATGGATGGATGTTTCCTGCAGGTGATGGCACCGTCAACATTGGTGTGGGCGCACTCTCCACAATGAAAGGTTTCAAGAAACTGAACTTGAATACCTTGTTGGATCAATATGCCGCGCTTGTGCGTGAATCGTGGACCTTGGGTGACTATGTAGAAAAGCCTCGCGCGTGGCGACTACCTATGAGTTGCACTCGTCGTCACGGACCAGGCTGGGTTGCTGTGGGAGATGCTGCGGGATTTGTGAACCCCATGAACGGTGAAGGCATTGACTACGGCTTGGAGTCGGGCATGTTGGCAGTGGAGAAATTCATTGAAGATCCCACAACTGCGCCAGTGGTCTATGACCGTGAAGTGGGTGAACGCTTCGATGCGTTCTTGCGCACAGGTCGACGCTTTAGCTTCCTGATTGGTCATCCTTGGTTGCTTCGCCCTGGCTTGCGCATTGCCGTGGGCACCCAATCTGCAGCAGATATCACCTTGGCTGTGATGGGTAATTTGATTGATTCCACGACTCCAGGTGCCGCCGGTCGAGTGATGCGTCTTGCAGATACCGCATTGAAAGTGGCAGATCCTGTGTTGCGTCGCACGCGTGCGGCTGCCTGACAGATAACTTGAAGCTATGAGTTCACAAAAGCCCGACGTTGTTGTTCCTGAGGGAAATCCTCCTGCTGATCTTGTGATGGAAGACATCACTGTAGGTTCAGGTGCAGAGGCAAAAGCTGGCGCCAATGTGGAAGTGCATTATGTCGGTGTTGCATGGAGCACGCAGCGAGAATTTGATGCGTCGTGGAACAGAGGCGACACTTTTGAATTCCGTTTGGGTGCCGGTCAAGTTATTGCCGGCTGGGATCAAGGTGTTGCAGGAATGAAAGTGGGAGGACGTCGAGTTCTCACCATTCCTCCACATATGGGATACGGCGCACAAGGTGCAGGCGGCGTGATTAAGGGTGGAGAAACACTCATTTTCGTCGTCGACCTTTTGAACGTCAACTAATTGTGATGTCTGCCGGAGTCGTTGTCTACGACGGGGACTGCGGTATTTGTCAGGCATCTGCACGTTGGATAGAACGCAACATTGCCTCAGTAGAGGTGAAGTCACACTACGAATACGGTGTAGAAGAACTTGGCTCCGTTTGGCTTGTTACTCCCACTTACAACTATGAAGGTGCCGTTGCGGTGGCTCATGTGTTGATGATGTCGCGTGCGCCGTGGATGCGCATGTGTGGCTGCATCATGAATGCTCCAGTTGTGCGTCTTGTGGCCTCAGGTGTGTACCGAGTAATTGCGCGTAATCGCCGACACATCTCGCGTGTATTCGGCATGAATGCATGTGCGGTTCCCGCGCCGAAGAACTAGAGATTCGTCAAGTTCTGCGGGAGCATTCTTCGACGTCGCCACCAACGCCTCACAGGTCCAGTTGCATATTTGCTTGTTGCGCCCACGAGAGCACTAGAAATCAGCACACGCCAAAAAATGTCGATTCTGGCCAAAAATGGAGATAGCCATACGGTGAAGATCAAAGCCACCGGATACACCCAGGCCACATCGGCGACAAAACGTCCCACTCGTGAACGATGACGGTCCACTTCACTGAGCGCGGTGAAGAATTGGTCGGTACCGGCGGTGACGGTCACTCTCTCGGATGCAACGAGAGAATCTGTGTGTTGGCGAAGTTGTTGACGGGTGTCAGATTTCTCCCATTGGCGCAGATGCAAGACATCAACAAAACGAAACACCATTTGATAGGGATCTGTGGGGTTACCTGGGCGCAACAAGGTGGCCCCCAAACAGCCCGGTGCTGCAAGCACTGCATCCAGCATGTCGTCACACCATTGTTCAAAGCTGTCCTCGTGGCCCTCAAGGGGGACACGTTCAATGGCCACAGTGACCGAACCTTTGGCGATCTTGGGCAATTTTCCTGTCTTAAATTTTCCCGTAAGGTCTGCCATGCCAGTTACGGTAGTGGCTATCGCATTCGCGAGTTGATCACATCATGAACACAGTCATTATTTATTGCCATCCCGTTGAGGGAAGTTTCTGCTCTGCAATGCGCGATGCCGCGCATCGGGGCCTGGTGAGTGCAGGGCATGATGTGGAGATAATTGATTTAGCCAAAGATGCATTCGACCCCATTATGGGACTCGATGAGTGGCAGGTGTACATGTCACGCAGTGGTCATGTACCCACTGAGCTTGAGCGCTATGCCCGTGTGATACGCACCGCCGAGATTGTTGTGTTTGTGTATCCCACATGGTGGTCAGGGGTTCCTGCGCAACTTAAAGGATGGTTTGATCGCGTTCTTGTTCCTGGCGTGGCTTTTTCATTTGGCGATGATGGAAAAGTGCGACCCGCACTTGAACATGTGCAAAAGATGTTCATTGTGACCACATTTGGTTCTCCCAAGTTGTATGTGCGTCTTGTGAATGACAATGGACGCCGATTGATTTCGCGCGCTTTGCGTATTGCGACCAAGAAGCGTGCACGAGTGCAGCATCTTGGACTGTATGAGATGGACAAGGCAACAGATGTTCAACGACGCAAGTTCTTGCAGGTAATTGAAAAGACGTTGGCAAAAGCATGAATGTTTTAGTGATTTATGCGCATCCGTCTCAGGGCTCCATGTGTGGGGCATTGCTTGCTGCTGTGTGCGAAGAAGTGGAGACCGCAGGTAATCAGTTGCGCGTCCATGATTTAATTGCCGAAAAATTCAATCCTGTGTTCAGCGCCTATGAGCGAATACATCACGTGGGAGATCTGGAACAAAAACTGCAGCAGATGCCAGAACTGCGTGTTCATGTGGAAGATTTACAGTGGTGTGACACTGTGATTTTTGTGTACCCCACATGGTGGTCAGGTCAACCTGCAGTACTTAAGGGTTGGATTGATCGAGTCTTGATGAATGGTGTTGCGTGGGCCCTTCCCGAAGGAAAAGCAAGACTTTCACCGATGCTCACCAACGTGCGTCGTCTTATCGTGGTGACAACTCATGGGTCATCCAAGTGGGTGAATATGTTGCAGGGTGAACCTGGCAAGCGCATCATGTTTCGCTCGGTCCGCCTTATGTTCCACACACGCACTCGTTGTACATGGGCCGGCATCTACGGCATGGACAAAATTGACTCTAAGCATCGCCAGAGAAAAATCAATTGGGTGCGTCGTCGAGTGCGTCGCGGTCTGTCGAAGCGTTAGATCTGGGTAGAGCTGCCAATAGTGCAGTAAGACCAGCCACACGCAACATGACAGCAGCAGTGACTGCATGCCGTGGATGTTCAATTCCCGATGTCAAAGTTGAGGCGGCATACATCAACACCAATATGACGCCAAATGAGATGAAGAGTTGTGCAAGACGTCGTGTGGACAATCGCAAAAACATCAGTGTTGTTCCCGCGAGATACAGCACACTCCATAGTTGCCATGAGCCGAACATGAAAGCAGGCAACATGGGGCCATTATCTAGTGGCAGAAAATCGCCGTTGGGGGGACTCAGTGTGGGCCCTGTGAGTGATGTGAGGCGAGATGCAGTATCAGTGGGGTGGGTGACTACATATCTGACGTACGTTTTCCAGCCGTCCTGTGTCACCCATTGGGCCAAAGAGGCCCCACCTACGCGCATCAATTTGGGTGGGTGTTGACCCAAGGGTAGTTGAACGATATTGGCTACTTCTTGGGGAAGATCAGCAGGGTAGTCGTATCCGAATGCTTCACGTGCACCTTGAACATCGGGCATACCACGGTCCACAAACCA
>JBIKSB010000014.1:0-12252 GCA_044348855.1 Ilumatobacteraceae bacterium
TGACGCACACGACGCACTCATTCGCAGTGAAACAGAGTTGGCACTTGAGCGCACAGGAAAAGATGTGGGAACGCCCATTCTTACTTTTCATCCGGGGCACAAGAACGAGGCGTCATTCTTTGGCCCCGTTATCTCCACCATTCCTCGCGGAGACGAAGCAGTGCGGCTGTGGGATGCAATTGAAACCATTGCGACATCTAGCGGCATGGCAGAACTAAAGCGTTCGTTACGCGCTCGCCCTAGCTTTGACTAATGCTTAGGCTTTTTTCAGCGCATCAATAATTGGCAGCCAGCGATCTGGGTCTGCCTTGTAGGGCGCATAGAAACTAATGCGGTTAATCACGTCGCCATATCGACGAGAGAGCTCTGGTGCAATCTTTTCTGGTTCTGCAACAACAGCAAAGGTGTTCAGAATTTCATCCGTAATGAGATTTCCCATCTCTACCCATTTACCTGTCTTTGACAATGTGTTGAGTTCGTCTTGCAGGCCACCCCAACCGTGTGCTTCAAGCACGCCACGATATGCAGGAGTAGAACCGTAAAACGCAATCTGTTGGCGTGTGCCGTCAGATGCTTTTTTCATCTCATCTTCGTTGGTGCCCGTGACCACAAATGATGGCCCCACAATTTCGAAGCCCTCCATTGTCTTGCCGGCCTTTGCGCGTCCGCGAGCAAGAGCAGGAATAGTGACTTCACGCAAATACTTCTCTGTGGTGAAGCCGTGGCACAAGAATCCGTCGCACACTTCGCCGGCAACTTCTGTCATCAATTCGCCTACGCCTGCCAAGAAAATCTTTGGTGGTCCATAGGGCGCCATCTCGGATGCATCGGGCGTGAAAAATGGTGTCATCAATGTGTGTGTATAGAAATCACCACGAAAGTTCAATGGAGTGCCGTTGAGCCATGTGTCCCAAATGGCGCGCATTGCCAACACCATCTCGCGCATACGTGCTGCAGGATGGCTCCATTCCATGGAGAATCGCTTGGTGATGTGAGGCTTGATTTGGCTTCCTAAACCCAACATGAAACGACCTTGGGAATAGGACTGCAAATCCCATCCGATGTTGGCAAGAGTCATGGGGTTACGTGCAAACGCCACAGCAATAGAAGTACCGATTTCAAGTGTCTGGGTGTGTTCGGCTGCAAGCAACAACGGAAAGAATGGATCATGTGAGGTTTCTGCAGTCCATGCGCCTGCATAACCTGCGGCTTCAATCTCGCGTGCGCTCTGGGGTACTTGGGCTAACTGTGAGCCAATTCCGCCGTCAACTTTCATGTCAGTCTCCTGGTTGTTGGTCGCGGAGGAATTGTTCCACCTCTGCGGCTATCTCATCCACTGTAGGGATGTCCATGCTGGTCACAGGCATTGAGCCCGCCTCCGAGATTGCGTCGTCGTAGGAGAGTTCTAATTTGCGAAGCATCTCTTGATGTTCGGGGTTATTGGACACCAATTGATCAAGCCTCTCGCGCTGCACTCCGGCCTCGCGACTGAATCGAGATCCATCAAGTGTGAGCCCTGTTTCCATCGAGACAGCTTCCAATAAGGCTGCGGTGGCCGCGGGATAGGCCATAGAGGCCACGTAGTGAGGCACTTGGGCCCAAATGCACATGGATGCAATACCAATCTTGTGCAGGCTGTGCTCAAGGACGGGTTCAATACCTGCAGGCACATCAAGTGAGTTTTTCGACAAGGTGAGCCGCTCAATGATGTCGGGGTCAGGAGAGGTGGCAGTGAGTCCCACTGCGCGAGTGTGTGGTGCGGCAAATGGATATGCACCCATTCCAATGGTCTTTACTACGCCAAGTTGTTCGGCGATTCCCGCAACACTGCGTGCAAAAAGATTCCACGATGTATCTGGTTCTGGACCAGACAACATCAAGAATTGGGCTCCTGCAGTATCGGTGCCCATCTTTATCTGTGGTGTATTCCACACAATTGATGTGTTCACGCCTTCGCGTAACTCCATCACAGGTCGACGCGCACGAAAATCCATGAATGTGTCGGGGTCAAACTCGACAATCACTTCTGCATTGCTTGACTCCAGCAGATATTCCATCGCTGCACTGGCTGCACCACTTGCATCTATCCATCCCGACAGCATCACGATTAAGACAGGCTTATCGAGTGTGGGGAGTTGACCTCGGACGGTAAAAGGAAAACCGCCGGGGGAAGATGTCATGAGAGTGCATCCAACGTGCGTGCTGCCATTTGTGCGGCACCGTCTACTTGCAGTGCGAACGGCTCAAGTTCCTCTGCGGTTTTTTGCCCCAAGGCACCGCCGAGATAACGCGCATAGACACCTTCCAAAATGCACGCAAGTTTCCAATATGCAAATGCGACGTAGAAATCCAATTGGGAAATGTCGCGACCAGATACTTGGGCGTATCTGTGTGCAAGATCCTTGCGGTCATAAAAGCCCTCGGCAGTGTTCACAGGATTTGACCAGGCACTTGCTGAATCAGTTGGTCCTGTCCAATAGACCATCAACAAACCAAGATCTGCCATGGGATCACCGAGAGTACAAATTTCCCAATCCAATACTGCAATGACATTTCCCTGTGCATCCACCATGCAGTTGTCAAGGCGATAATCGCCATGCACCAAGGTTGCTTTTCCTTGGTCGGGAATACGGCGTGAAAGTTCTTCAAACACGGAATCAACTAAGGGCAATTCGCGTGTGCGTTGTTCCACAATGTTTCCGTGCCAACGCTTCAACTGACGCGCTATGTATCCGTCGTGTCGACCAAGATCTGATAACCCCGCAGCATCTAAGTCCACAGCATGAATAGCAGCCATGGTGTCCACGATGGATTCACTGGCGCGACGACATCCTGCGGGTCCCAAAACAGTTTCTGCTGTTGCTTTGTCCCGGATGACATGACCATCCACAAAGGACATGACATAAAACGGCAACTCATTGACTGATTCGTCAATGCACAAGCCAAGAGCAGGCGCCACGGGCACATCGCTGGAAGATAACCCGGCGATGATTTTGTACTCCCGTGTCATGTCATGTGCGCTCGCCAAGCGATGACCCAATGGTGGTCGACGCAAGACGTAGGAGTGTCCTTTGGCGTCATCTACCTTGAAGGTGAGATTGGAATGGCCACCTGCAATCTGGGTGTAGTGAAAAGGCGCCGTTGCTCCAGGGATCTCAGCTGTTAGCCAGCCTTCAACGTGTTCGCTTATGCCATGAGGAAGAGTCACCATACAGAAACTACCTGTATCGTGCCCACATGGCCCTAGACGTCACAGATGCAACATTTCAAGCCGATGTGGTGGAACGGTCATTGTCGACTCCCGTCATTGTGGATTTCTGGGCGCCGTGGTGTGGGCCTTGCAAAACACTGACCCCCATCTTGGAGCAAGCCACTGATGCCACAGATGGCCAAGTGGTATTGGCAAAAGTGAATGTGGATGAAAATCCTGGTCTCTCCCAAGCGTTTGGCATTCAATCAATTCCCACAGTGCTCATATTTCAAGGTGGCCAACCAGTAGACGGTTTTGCCGGTGGCCAACCACAACATGTCATCGAGCAGCTGGTACGTACATTGTTGCCCGACCCCACTCAGGTGCGCGTGAACGAACTTCTTTCGCAAGGTACAGAAGATTCCCTACGCGATGCAGTTGCACTTGCACCAGGAAATGAAGACGCAGTGTGTTCTTTGGCAGAGCATTTGGTGCGTACCGGTGGTGCAGAAGAAGCTCTCACTCTGCTGACTCGTTTGCCTGAGACAGATCGTGTACGACACATTGCAGCTACAGCCCGGTTGTCGTTGAATCCCGTTGACAACTATGACCAAGAGCTGACGTCGTTGTTAGAGCGTGTGAAAGACGATGAACAAGCGCGCCAAGAGTTTCTTGACATCCTTGAAGCCATGGGGCCACATGATCCTCGTACGGCTAAGTTTCGTAAGCTTTTAACTGGGCGCCTTTTTTAAGACTTCCTCGGCTCGTCTGCCTGTTTCCACATGGCGGCGATGGATCGCGAGACATTGTTACAACTCTGCCGCAAGGCTTGCTATTGGATTGCCTTTATAGGAATACGGCGTCTGATCTCTGCTGTGGTGAGTGGGGTAGTGGCAATCGTTGTGTTGTGGCTCATACTGCGACCTAGCGAGGCTCCGATTGAGGCCTCTATTCCACTTGCAACTCTTCCTGTGTCGTCCACTACTTCTGTGCCGACTTATGTGACCGTGCATGTGGCAGGTGCGGTGAAGTCGCCCGGTGTGTATCGGCTTGCACTCATGGCACGAATAGTTGATGCGGTAAATGCCGCAGGTGGACCAACGTCTGATGCTGATTTAGAGCGCATCAACTTGGCACAAGTATTAGTGGACACCGAACAAGTGTTTATCCCTGGCCGTGCCGCGCGATCAGTAACTCCTACCGTGGCTCCACGTCATCGTCCCACCACAACCATTGCTACACCTAGTGCGCCTGGTCAGCAAGGAACACCACAGGCACACAGCTCACTCATACATCTCAATACCGCAACAGCCAGTGAACTTGATGTGTTGCCTGGCGTGGGTCCTGCCACAGCAAAAGCAATTGTTGACTATCGCACAACGCAAGGAAAATTCTCTCGCGTGGAAGATCTTTTGAATGTTCCTGGAATTGGTCCTGCCAAACTGGCAGCTCTGCGTGACCTGGTCACCGTGACGCAATGAAGGTGTGTATCCGGCGTGTTGGTCGTGTGCCCACTGCTAGTGAGCTATGCAACACCCAAGGCGAGTGCGCCGAGTACAAGTGCAAGTGCGGCGCCAATCCACAATCCAAGGCTCATCGTCACGAATTCTTTCAACCACTCGCGCCATCCCACAACGGGTCGCTGTGCAACACGAGTGGCTACTACTTGTCCAAGAATCCACCACAATGCGCCGCTCAATGCCATTGCGAGCATCAGACGGTTACCGCCGCCCACTGCGGGCATTCCCAATATGGGCATCACGGGCAATGCCATCACCATCAGAACAAAAGAAATTGCCCCACCTACAAGACCCGACAACAACCAGTCCACAATCACTCCTGTAAGCCACAGACACATTGCTACGACAATTCCCATCACACCGCCGATGCGTCGCACCTGACGGCGAGTAGAAAAAATGCCGCCGGGCAATAGATCGCGGGAGGGCACAGAAGACACACTGTCATCGTATGTGGCAGACACATCACGCGCGGGGCATCATCACAGCGCAAGATGGTGGGTGTTGATTGCGGTGGTGTTGTGGGGGGCAACATTTCTTGGGGAGTATGTGCCCTCGTTGATGGCTGTGAGATGGCTTTTCCTTGTTGTTCTGGTTCTGTGTCTCGTTCTCCACAGCAAGGGGTACATCACTGCAGCAGTGGTTGTAGGGGTAGTGATAGTGGCAGGACTGTCGAGAGGTGCCACTGCGTGGCATAACGCAGCAGAACCCATCGTGGGTCCGTGTGAAGGTGTGGCCACACTTCGTAGCGACCCTGAACTCTTTACTGCAGGCACTGCAGTAATTCTTGAACTTCACGAGCGCCGGTATCGCGTCAGCGCCTATGGCGTAGCGGGTCGACGTCTTGCTCAGCGGCTGAGCGGCCAGTCGGTGTATGTGTCGGGTGAATGTGGACCCTTGACGGGAAACTTTGCACGTGTTGATCGTGTGAAGCACATCGTGGGTCGAATGAAGGTGGACGTGGTGTCGGAAAGTTTTGATGAAGGCTCGCACTTTATTCGCGCAGCTAATCGCATACGTGGTGTCATCACAGAGGGTGCACAATCCATGTCGCGGGAGAGTCGAGCGTTATTTCTTGGTCTTGTAATTGGCGACGATCGCGATCAACCCAAAGAGATGGTGCAACGTTTCCGTGACAGTGGTTTGTCACATCTATGTGCGGTTTCTGGACAGAATGTGGCGTTCTTATTGTTACTGATTCGTCCGTTGACTGCGCGACGACATCGTGTTGTGTCCTGGGGAATAACCCTTGGAGTCATTGCGTGGTTTGTTGTGGTGACACGAGGTGAGCCATCAATCATGCGCGCTGCAGTCATGGCTGGCATGGTGTCTACGTATGCACTCATTGGTACACAAGTCAACTCTCGCATCGTGCTAGCGCGCACAGTCACGGTGCTGTTATTGATTGATCCGATGTTGGCATGGAGTGTGGGATTTGCATTGTCTGTTGGTGCCACCGCAGGGCTTGCGTGGCTCTCGGTGCGAAGTGGTGAAATCTTCACATCCGGTCAAACTGTCGCATCAACATTTGCCGCGCAAGTGGGAACAACCCCTGTGTCCCTTCTGGTGTTTGGAACGGTTCCGGTGGTGTCATTGGTGGCCAATCCGCTTGCGATTCCTGTTGCAGGAATCGTGATGACAATTGGGTTACCCCTGGCGGTGCTCGCTGCAGTGTTTCCCGTACTCACAGATCCAGTCGGCGCCTTGTTAACTCTTCCGGTGGTCTGGGTTGATCTTGTTGCCCGTATCTCGTCCACAATTGCCCCAAGTGGCTGGGTGCACCTTGCAATGTGGCTAGTGGTGCTTGTGGGTGTCTATGGGCTTTGGCGGCGTGCGCGTGTCACGCACCCTGCCAGACATCGGGCGTCATAGGTCAACTTGTGGCAGGGTAGAGGGATGGCTGTGTATCTCATCTCTGGTGATGAAACCTTGATCAGTCTCGAGATGACGCGTCTTGTGGACGGTCTCGTGGGAAGCAACGATCGATCCATGATGGTGGATGATTTCGACTGCGCCGAATCGTCGTTTGCTCTCGGCCCAGTTGCAGATGCACTCACCACGATGTCGTTGTTTATGGACAGCAAAGTTGTTGTGGTGCGTCACCTGCAAGAACTCGACGCTGGTTTTGTTGACGCATTCGTTGCTGCAATCGATGCATGTATTCCCGAGGTGGATCTCGTCATGACTGTGACGGGCAAGTTACCCAAAGTCATTGCCGATGCATGTAAGCGCGCCAAAGCTCAAACCATTGGGGCCACCGTGGTGAGCGGTCAAAAAGAACGCATCTCTTGGGTAGAGGAACGTCTTGTCGAGGCGGGGTTCACATACGGCCCCGATGTGGCACGCATTATCGCTGCATGGTTTGGTGGAGACCATGCGCGCGTGTCGGGGCTTGTTGCGACATTGACATCTGCCTATGGCGAAGGCGCCAAACTCAGTCGGTCAGATGTAGAGGTATTTCTCGGCGAGGCAGGAAGTGTTGCACCTTGGGATCTGACTGATGCCATTGATGCGGGGGATGCAAAGAAAGCACTCGAGATGTTGCATCGCATGATGATTGATTCCCATCCCATGCAGATCCTTGCGTTGCTTGCCAATAGGTATGCCCAGATGATGAAAATTGATGGTCGCGGAGTGCGTACTGCAGACGATGCAGTAGCCATTTTGGGTGGCAAGCCCTTTACGGCAAAAAAAGTCTTGGAGCAGTATCAACGTGTAGGCAGTGCAGGAATTTCCAAAGCGATGGAATTAATTGCTGCGGCAGACGTGGATCTACGCGGCGGCAAAGACTGGACACCAGAGATGGTGATGGAAGTGCTGGTAGCGCGTCTTGCCCGATTGGGCGGAACAACAAGTGGGCGAATTACTTCGCGGCGTTGAGGCGCTTCATTAAGCGACTCTTGCGACGTGCTGCGGCATTGGGGTGAATGATTCCCTTTGCAGCGGCGCTGTCGATGCGCTGAACAGCAGAGTTCAGTGCGGCATCAGCCTCAGGGGTTCCCGCAACAGTCAATGCAGTGCGGGTACGGGTCTTGATTTCGCTACGGACAGCCTTGTTACGGTCGGCCGACTTTGCGTTGGTGAGGATGCGCTTCTTTTGGCTCTTAATGTTTGCCACGTTGAACAAGGCTAGCGGTGTATACCGCCGTCACCAACCGCCACAGGTAGGCTCAAATTTGCCCATGGACATCTCCAAAATCCGTAATTTTTCCATCATTGCCCACATTGACCATGGAAAGTCGACGCTCTCGGACCGCATTCTGGAAATGACCGGTGCGGTGCAAGCACGTGACATGAAGGCCCAATACCTCGACTCCATGGATCTCGAGCGCGAGCGCGGCATCACTATCAAAGCGCAAAACGTGCGCGTGGAATGGAAAGGACACACCTTTCACCTCATTGATACCCCTGGGCACGTCGACTTTGGCTACGAAGTGAGCCGATCATTGGCCGCATGTGAGGGCGTGGTGCTTGTGGTCGATGCCGCTCAAGGCATTGAAGCTCAAACTTTGGCGAACTGTTATCTCGCCCTTGAAAACAATCTTGAGATTGTTGCGGTGCTGAACAAGATCGACCTTCCTGCTGCAGATCCTGATCGCTACGCCCAAGAAATAGAAAACATCTTGGGTATCCCTGCAGAGGACATCTTGCGCATTTCCGCCAAGACGGGCGCAGGCGTGCCCGAATTGTTGGATGCAATCATTGAACGTGTTCCTGCACCAGTAGGTGACCCAGACGCACCGCTACAAGCGCTGATTTTCGATTCTCAGTTTGATCAATATCGCGGCGTGGTCTCCAGTGTGCGCGTGATGAACGGTCAACTCAACACAGGTAGTCGCCTGCAGTTCATGCAGGCTCGCGCAACACATGACGCAATTGAAATAGGTGCGCGCCAACCTGGTCCACACCCTCTACCTCAACTTGGGCCTGGCGAAGTGGGTTATCTCATTGCGGGAATTAAAGATGTGGGTGAGGCACGAAGTGGTGAAACGGTGACCACGTTGTCACATGGTGCTACTGATGTATTGCCTGGCTATCGCGACCCCAAAGCAATGGTGTTTTGTGGTTTGTATCCCATTGATGGCGACGATTTTGAAACCTTGCGCGAAAGTTTGGAGAAACTAAAACTCAACGACGCATCCATTACGTATGAGCCTGAATCATCAGGTGCTTTGGGTTTTGGTTTCCGTTGTGGATTCCTTGGGCTGTTGCACATGGAAATCGTCAAGGAACGACTGGAGCGCGAATTCAACTTGGCTCTCATCGCAACTGCGCCTTCTGTTGCATATCGCGTTACCAAGACTGATGGGGAAGTGATTGTGGTGGAGAACCCGGCAGATCTTCCGCCTACGCAGAACATCAATTTCATTGAAGAGCCGTTCTTCCGTGTAGGAATCATTACGCCAAAGGACTACACCGGCGCATTGATGGATCTTTGCCAGACACGCCGTGGGGAAATGGTGAAGCTTGAGTATCTCTCGCCTGAACGAGTGGAGTTGCACTATCTCATTCCTCTCGCCGAAGTAGTAGTGGACTTCTTTGACCAAATGAAGAGCCGCACACAGGGTTATGCAAGTTTGGACTACGAACTAGACGGGTATCGCCCAAGCAATTTGGTACTTGTAGACATTTTGCTGAATGGCCAAGCTGCCGATGCCTTCAGCACCATTGTGCATCGTGACAAAGCTTTTGATTACGGCCGACGCATGTGTGAAAAACTGCGTGAACTTATTCCACGACAAATGTTTGACGTTCCTATTCAGGCAGCAATTGGTGGAAAAGTCATTGCACGCGAGACCGTGAAGGCAAAACGTAAAGACGTGCTTGCAAAGTGTTATGGCGGTGACATCACCAGAAAACGCAAACTTCTCGAGAAGCAAAAAGAGGGTAAGAAGAAAATGAAGGCAATCGGACGGGTGGAAGTGCCCGGCGACGTTTTCATTAGTGCTTTGAAGTTGGACGACTAATGGAGTCCATCCCGGTTGAAGAAGTACGAGGGGGAACATTTCGCTCTCTGCGTCACCGCAATGTGCGTGTGTACTTTGCCGGGTTACTCGTCTCCAATATCGGCACATGGTTGCAGTTCACTGCAACTTCAGTGCTGTTGTATGACATCGACAAAAAAGCAACCGATGTCGGATTGAACACACTGTTCCAGTTTCTGCCGATGCTGTTACTGGGTGCATGGGCGGGTGGATTTGCAGATCGCCACGACCGGCGCACTATTGCTCTGTATACACAGGCTGCTCTTGGTGTGCAGGCGGTGTTTCTTGCCGTTGCGGATTTCACGGGCAATGCAACGCTTCCTGTAGTGTTTGCCTCTTCGCTTGTATTGGGCATTGTGAACGCGATGGATAATCCTGCGCGCCGAGGATTAGTGACAGAACTCGTAGAGCCTCACGAAATCTCGAATGCGATGTCATTGAACACCACAGTGATGACTGGCTCGCGCATCTTTGGTCCTGCCTTGGCCGGACTTCTCATCGGGCCACTTGGCACTGCATGGCTTTTTGCATTGAACGCAGTGTCGTTTATTGCGGTTCTGGCATCGCTGTTTCTGATTACTCGCTCGGAAATGTTTCCTGTTCCCACCGCACCGCGATCGGCAAAGCCTGTGCGGGAAGCATTTGCTTTTGTGAATTCAGATCCATTGCTGAAGCGCACATTCATTGCATTCACCATCGTGAGTACATTTGCTTTCAACTATGGCGTTGTGTTGCCAAAATTGGTCGACACTCGATGGGGGATGCCGGGTGCGTTTCCTTGGATGTTGACAGTGATCAGTATTGGAAGCATTGTGGGCTCGTTGGCCACAGCACGTCTGCCTCATGCGACGGGACGTTGGTTTATGTTCGCCACTGCAATGTGTGGTGTTTCCGCAATCGCACTGGCATGGTCTCCCAACATTGTGGTGGCATTTATTGTTGCTCTTCCTCTTGGTGCCGGTGGCACTGCGTGCGTCGCATCAATGAATGGACTAAGTCAGCTAAAGACTCCGCCAGAGATGCGCGGGCGCATGTTGGCTCTGGTTGCCGTGGCATTTCTTGGTTCTACTCCCATAGGTGGGCCCATCACTGGTTGGGTCGCAGACTCGGTAGGAGTTGAGTGGGCATTGGCATATGGTGGCGTGGTGGCTTTGTTGTGTGTCCCCATGTTAAGGAAACTGTGATGAAAACTTCCGTGTGGTGGATTCGTCGCGACATTCGTCTCAGCGACAACAAAGCTCTGCAATCAGCTGCGGCCGTGGGCAAAGTTGTCCCATTGTTCGTGTGGGATGACGTGTTGTTCAATAACGCAGGATCCTTTCGTGGGCAATTCATGTGTCGTGCACTGAACTCTCTGGATGATTCCATGAATCGCGCCCTGATTTATCGCGATGGACCTGTGGCTCAGGCTGTTGTGGAATTCTGTCGTCTTGTGGGGGCCGACACAGTGCACATCACAGAAGACTTTGCCCCCTATGGACGCACACGCGATGCGGAAGTGGAGAAGGCTCTTGAAGCCGATGGCCGCCGCTTGGTGCGGGCTGATACTCCTTATGTCATTGCGCCAGGAACAGTGCGTAAAGATGATGGAACACCCGTGAAGGTGTTTACTCCGTTCTATAAGCGATGGTTGACACATCAATGGGCATCAGCTCCTGAGAACAAAGTTGAGTTTGCTGATTTTCGCGATCTGTGTGTGGGTTCACGAATGGATGCACAGAACAATGCCCTCGCGGTGATTCCCAGCGAGGAATCTGCGTGGGAACGTTTTGACGAATGGTCACAACGTGCAATGAGTGAATACAAAGAAGCTCGCAACAATCCTGGTGTGGACGGCACATCAATGATGTCGCCGTATTTGAAGTTTGGAATCATTCATCCGCGGCAACTCTTGCAACGCCTTGATGGAACTGCCGGTTCAGATGTCTTTCGCTCAGAGATTGCATGGCGTGAGTTTTATGCTGATGTTCTTTTCCATCAGCCAGAAACCACCTGGAAGAATTTGCAACCCAAGATGGATGCGCTACCTGTGGACTCTGGTGCATTGGCAGAAGAACGATTCGCCCAGTTCTGTGCAGCACGCACTGGGTATCCCATTGTGGATGCGGGAATTCGTCAGCTGCTTGCCACGGGATGGATGCACAATCGCGTACGCATGATTGTGGCCAGTTTTCTTGTGAAGGACTTGCACTTGCCGTGGCAATGGGGTGCAAAGTTTTTCATGGAACATCTCATTGATGGTGACGTTGCGTCCAATGCACATGGTTGGCAATGGACCGCCGGCACGGGCACGGATGCCTCGCCATTTTTTCGTGTCTTCAATCCCATGGGTCAAAGTGAGAAATTCGATCCAGAGGGGGAATACTTGCGCCGGTGGATTCCAGAGATTGCGCATTTGGACAATGCGAGCATCCATGCCCCATGGACATTGGGGTTACTTGCACCTGCGGACTATCCCATGCCCATGGTGGACCATGCCGTGGAACGGGAAGAGGCATTGACGCGTTACAAAGCGGTCAGTGGTAAGTAAAATTTGACGCGCAATGTTGGATGAACGCAA
>JBIKSB010000155.1:0-3363 GCA_044348855.1 Ilumatobacteraceae bacterium
CAACATCATGGCATTCCATTCCGTCAGCACTTTGTCGTCAAGACCTGGTCGTGCACGTGTGTTGCGGTGCATCACCAGTGCCTGGCGCGCCTCCTCGATAATGGATGGACGCACAATGTCTCCACGACGCAACAGACGATGTGGAATGTTTTTGCCTTCAAAGTTTCCTTGAGAGGTGATCTCCCAGTACTCACACACTTGTGGGGCCGACGCGCCAACTACTTCGGCAATCTCATCGGGTGTCCACGTGTAAAAAGCACCCTCTTCCGAGTGGCCATGCTCATCAAGTGAATCGGCGTCCTCTGCACTGTAGAAACCACCGTCACTATGTCGGAGATCTCTCAGGACATATTCAATAATCTCTGTGACGATCTGTTGATCGCGTTGCTCACCTTGAAGTTGCCATGCATGCACATAGACCCGCAGCAATAACGCTTGGTCATACAACATCTTTTCAAAATGTGGCACTAACCATTTCTCATCAACGCTGTAGCGACAGAATCCACCGCCTAGTTGGTCGTACATGCCGCCTGCGGCCATGGCATCCAAACTTGTGCGGGCAATCTCATAGAGGCTGGTATCACCGGTCTGCTGAAAGAGTCGCAACAGCAGATCAATACTGAAAGTAGAAGGGAACTTTGGTGCTGAGCCAAATCCACCCCAGGTGGAATCAAAACTCTTACGAAGGCCCTGAACTGAAGTGGAGAGTAGTGCGTCGGTGTCTATTGATGCAGCAGGGGAAATGAACGCAGTTCGTCCAATTGATTCCACAAGTGCATCAACATTTTGTTGCAGCTCATCTCGGCGGTTTTTCCACGCATCATCAACAGCGTGCATCAACTTAGTGAAGGTCTCACGTGGGTAGTACGTGCCACCGTAGAAGGGCTCACCTTGGGGGGTGAGGAAAACTGTCATTGGCCAACCGCCTCGACCAGTGAGTGCTTGTACGGCGTCCATGTACACCGCGTCTACGTCTGGTCGTTCTTCGCGATCCACCTTGACGTTGATGAAGAGTTCGTTCATCACTTCCGCGGTAGCTACATCTTCAAAGCTTTCATGTGCCATGACGTGGCACCAGTGACATGCCGAGTAGCCCACGGAAAGAAGGATGGGCCTGCCTGTGCGTTGTGATTCTGCAAAGGCTTCATCGCCCCATGGGTACCAATCAACCGGATTGTCGCGATGCTGACGGAGATAGGGGGAAGAGGCGTTGGCGAGTCGATTACTCACCAGGCTTATGCTCCCATGGCGTGGTATCCGCCATCGACATGGATGATTTCGCCAGTGGTGGCGGGGAACCAATCAGAAAAAAGTGCGAGAACTGTTTTGGCTACAGGCGTGGAATCGGTGACATCCCATCCGAGAGGGGCACGTGTGTCCCATACATCTTCAAACTGTTTGAATCCGGGAATTGATTTTGCTGCCATTGTCTTAATGGGGCCAGCAGCCACAAGGTTGCAACGAATTCCACGAGGACCTAAATCTTTAGCGAGATAACGGTTGGTTGCCTCAAGAGCAGCTTTTGCAACTCCCATCCAGTTGTATGCAGGCCACGCCACACGATTGTCGAAGTCAAGACCCACGATGGTGGAACCTGCGGACATCAACGGCAAGAAAGCATCAGCCATGGTCTTGAGTGAATATGCCGACACGTGCATAGCAACGGCCACGTCATCCCATTGGGCTGCGAGAAAGTCATCTCCGAGACACACCTCGGGAGCAAAACCAATTGCGTGTAACACTCCGTCCACATGGCCCAGCGATCCCCGCACTTGCTCACGAACAGATTCCACATGGGCAGGCACTGTGACATCGAACTCAAAGACGTCAACAGGGCTATCTAGTCGACGTGAGGTGCGCTGCGTGAGGGACAGTGCGCGGCCAGCGCCCGTTAAGACGATTTCGGCTCCTTCTCGCTGAGCAAGTTGTGCGACACGAAAGGCAAGGGAGGCATCTGTGAGCACTCCGGTTACCACTATTTTCTTTCCATCAAGAAGACCCATGCGTATGACCGTAGTGCGAGAGGGGTCTGTGTGTAAGGCTCTACAGAATGCGTATTGGAATCCTTGGAGGAACCGGGCCTGCTGGCAGTGCCTTGGCCGCTCGACTTGCATCTGTTGGCTATGAAGTTGTCATCGGCTCACGGTCGAAATACCGAGCACTCGAGGCGGTGGACGGCCTGAAGGCTAAGTGGCCAGACTTGAATCTTCCTCTTGAAGCTGGTGACAATGATGCTGCATCGGCATGTGATGTGGTGGTGTTGGCTACTCCATGGGACGGCGCTGCGACCACTGCTCAAGATCACATCGGATTGTTAAAGGGCAAGGTAGTCATCAGTATGGCTAATGCTCTTGTTCGCGTGGGGCATGAGTTTCAACCACTTCTTCCACCTCGTGGCAGCGTGGCTGCCCATGTGCAAGCAGCGGTACCTGAATGTCGCGTCGTTGCTGCGTTTCACCATCTTCCTGCCAAAGAGTTAGGCCATCTTGGTGATCCCATTGATTCTGATGTGTTGATCTGTTCTGACGATGCTGAGGCAACACGAATTGCAATGGACATCACTTCTCATATTCCTGGATGTCGTCCACTCGATGCAGGGGAGCTTTCCAATGCCACTGCAATTGAGGCGTTCACCGCGGTTCTCTTGCAACTCAACGTGCGATACAAGACGCGCGTTGCGCCGAAGCTCACAGGTATCAAGAAAGATCCACGCGCGGGGGCATAACGAGTATGACAATGCGTTTGTACGACACTGCTCGTCGAGAGGTGGTTCCCTTTACCCCTGGCGATGTTGTGTTGATGTACACATGCGGAATCACTCCTTACGACGCCACACACCTGGGGCATGCTGCAACATTTCTGGTGTATGACGTTCTTCAGCGTCGCCTCATTGACCTTGGCCATACGGTGCGTTGTGTACGTAACGTCACAGATGTTGATGATCCGTTGTTTGCAAAGGCGCGCGAGCTTGGAGTGCACTATCTCGACTTAGCCGCAGGCGAAGAGGCTCGATTTAACCGCGACATGGAAGCGTTGAATGCTCTTCCTGTATTCAGCACTCCGCGCGCTTCGTCTGCAATCTCTGATATTCGGGGCTTCATCGGCATGGTGATTGATCGAGGATTTGCATATGTGGTGAATGGCTCGGTGTATTTCGATGTCAGCAAGTCGCCATCTTTCGGAGACATCTCTCATTACAGCCATGAACAAATGGTTGAGTTTGCCCGCCAACGTGGCGGCAATGTTGATGATCCGCAAAAGCGCAACCCATTGGACTTTGTGTTGTGGCATCCATCTGCCGACGATGAACCTTCATGGGATACCACTTGGGGTGCAGGTCGTCCAGGTTGGCACATTGAATGC
>JBIKSB010000157.1:0-3362 GCA_044348855.1 Ilumatobacteraceae bacterium
CCTCGAAGATGGTGAAGCACCAGGTAGCCGACTTGATCGCGTATTTAGTTTGGCGCGCGACTATGGGGCCGCTGTGATTTGCTTGCTGATTGACGAACGTGGTCAAGCACGCGATGTGGAATGGAAAATGGAAGTTGCACATCGACTCCATGACATCGCTACTACGCGCTATGGGCTCGCCGCTAGTGATTTGATCTTTGATGCGTTGACTTTCCCGATTGGAACGGGTGATGAAGATCTTCGTAAAGATGGCATAGCCACCCTTGACGCCATCAAACGCATCAAGTCAGAGATTCCCGGTGCATACACAACCCTTGGCCTCTCCAACGTCAGTTTTGGTCTTAGCCCTGCAACACGCCAAGTGCTGAACAGCGTGTTTCTGCATGAAGCACGTGAACACGGTCTTGATTCGGCAATCGTGCATGCATCAAAGATTCTTCCTCTCGCACGTATCCCAGATGAACAAATCAGTGTCTGCCAAGACCTGATCTATGACCGTCGCACCCCCGGATATGACCCACTCACCAAGTTGTTGGAAATCTTTGCGGGTGTCTCCTCTGTTGCGACAGTCACGGTAGATAAATCCGATTGGACAATTGAACAGATTCTTCGTCAGCGAATCATTGATGGCGATCGTGAAGGACTCATTGAAGACCTAGATGCGGCTCGTGCACAAGAGATTGCACCACTGGACATCATCAACAACATTTTGTTGGATGGCATGCGCGAAGTGGGTGAACTGTTCGGGTCAGGCCGCATGCAGTTGCCCTTCGTCTTGCAAAGCGCTGAGACCATGAAGATGGCTGTTGCACACCTGGAACAATTCATGGAGCGCACCGGAGAAAGCAGCGCCAAAGGAAAACTTGTTCTTGCCACCGTCAAGGGCGATGTGCACGACATTGGTAAGAACTTGGTGGACATCATCTGCACTAACAATGGTTACGAAGTCCACAACATAGGCATCAAAATTGGCATTCAAGAAATGATCGAAAAGGTCAAGGAAGTAAATGCCGATGCGCTGGGAATGAGTGGGTTGCTGGTGAAGTCCACCATCATCATGCGCGAGAACCTTGAGGAACTGAACAATCAAGATCTCAGCGAGATCCCCGTGTTGCTCGGCGGAGCTGCCCTGACTCGCAGCTATGTTGAACAAGATCTTCGTAAGGTCTACAACGGTCGAGTCTTTTACGGAAAAGATGCTTTTGAAGGTCTTTCCACGCTGGACAAGCTCATGACTATTAAGTCGGGGCAACTTGTTGACCCTGAGTACGGCAGAAAACTTGGTACGCGTCTTAT
Source organism: Ilumatobacteraceae bacterium (assembly GCA_044348855.1). GTDB lineage: Bacteria > Actinomycetota > Acidimicrobiia > Acidimicrobiales > Ilumatobacteraceae > UBA2093. The sequence continues at coordinate 1,297 of JBIKSB010000157.1, forward strand.
TGAACGTGCGCCTAAGGAAAAAGTGGATCCCTCCACCTTGCCCTCGCGCGCTCCTTCTGTGGTCACCGACAATGAACTCTTCGTGCCGCCGTTTCTTGGCACAAAGGTCGTCAAGGGAATTGGCCTCGATGAGATCGCCGAATACATCAACGAGACTGCATTGTTTAGAAATCAATGGCAGTACCGACCCAACGAGGGCGAGACCGACGAACAATTCAAAGATCGCATCCGACCCGTGCTTCGCGAACAACTCGCAGCCGCGAAAGCTGGCGGATACCTCGTACCCCAGGTGGTCTATGGATACTTTGCAGTGAACTCTGATGGGAATGATCTGATTGTGTGGACAGACGACACGCGCACAGTGGAAAAGACACGGTTCTCATATCCCCGTCAGTCCGTAGAGCCCTTCATGTGCATCGCGGACTTTTTCCGCTCGGTAGACAGTGGCGAAAAAGATTACGCAGCATTCCACATCGCAACAATGGGCCGACCCGTGAGCGATAAAGCTGCTGAGTTATTCACTGCCAACAAATACCAGGAGTACCTCGAGCTGCACGGCATAGGTGTGGAGATGGCAGAAGCATTAGCAGAGTACTGGCATCACCGCATTCGCACCGAGTGGGGTTTTGTACAAGATGACGGTCCTTCTCTTGCAGGACTGTTCCGTCAGCAGTACCGCGGTGGTCGATATAGCTGGGGTTATCCCGCTTGTCCAGATCTTGAGGACAATGCGAAAGTGGCAATGCTTCTCGAAGCAGGTCGTCTAGGAATCGAAGTCAGCGAAGAAACCGGTTGGCAGTATCAGCCGGAACAAACAACTTCAGCGATTATCTGCCACCACCCACAGGCAAAATACTTCGTAGCGCGCGACTAATTTCTAGCCCTGTTAATGAGGCTGGGTCTTGTTCCAGGTGGACGCAAGAAGTGCATAGTGCCCATTGAGTGCAACTAGTTCATCGTGTGAACCAATCTCGGTAATGCGGGAGTCTGCAACAACGGCGATCACATCGGCACGCTGCACCGTAGAGAGTCTGTGCGCCACCACAATCACACTTCGCCCGACCATCAAACGTTCTAATGCGGCCTCCACCAACATTTCAGTACCAGGGTCAAGGTTTGATGTTGCTTCATCCAATACCAATACCGCGGGGTCAACCAATGCTGCACGTGCCAACGCCACTAGTTGGCGCTCACCGGCCGACAAACGTGATCCACGCTCACGCACTTGAGTCTCTAGGCCCTCGGGCAAAGACTCAAAGCGCTCGCGCAAGCCAATCTTGTTCAGCGCACTTATCAACTCTTCTTCTGTGGCCTCGGGTTTGGCAATTAACAAGTTGTCGCGCACTGTGCCATCAAACAAGAAACCCTCTTGAGGAATCACCACAATGCGACGGCGCAAGTCTTCCAATGAAGCCGAACGAAGATCTACCCCGCCGAATGACACCGTTCCCTCTTGTGGGTCATACAGACGTGCCATCAATTTGGCCAATGTAGATTTTCCAGCACCCGTGGGACCCACGAGCGCTAACCGCGTTCCCGCAGCCAATGTCACGCTCACATCGCTCAATGCGGGACGATGCGCCCCTGCATATGAAAACGTGACTGCATCAACCACAACATCACCTGAAACCGGAAGCGTAATGGGAGAACTGCTTTCGCCTACATCGGGCTCGGCGTCGAGAATGCCAAACAACTTATGCAACGCAGCAGCTGCTGATTGCAGTGTGTTGTACAACTGCGAGAGTTGCTGCACTGGGTCAAACAAACTGGCGAGCAACAGCACAAAGGCCACCACTGTGCCCAACGAGACCGAGCCTCGGTGCACCAACCAGCCACCGAGGCCAATGATGAGTGCCGACGAGGCAATTCCTGCAAATTCAATAACACCGAAATACCACGTGGTGACTTTGATGCTGTGCAGATGGCTGCGAAACAAGGCACGGTTTGATTCCTCAAAGCGACGAATCTGTTCGTCCTCGCGTGCGTATGCCTGAATAACACGCACACCGGCAATCCCTTCTTGAAGAGCTGACAGGTTTGCGCCGACCTTCTCGCGCACTTCCAGA
>JBIKSB010000156.1:0-3362 GCA_044348855.1 Ilumatobacteraceae bacterium
CAACACTGATGATAGAGAACACACTCATCACATTCTTGGCTAGGAAAATGTGTGCTACGCGTTCTAGATTGCCGATGACTCGACGACCTTGAGTTATCGCAAGTGGAAGGTGGGAGAACTTTCCATCTAACAGAATCATTTCCGCGACAGCCTTGGTAGCAGGTGCAGCATTGTTCATGGCTATTCCAATGTCAGCATTCTTGAGAGCCAATACATCGTTGACACCATCGCCTGTCATAGCTACAACCTCTCCTTGAGCGCGTAGTTTTTGTACGAAGTCGCGCTTTTGTTCAGGGGTAACTCGCCCACGTACATGATCCTGTGTGATCCCGACTGCATGAGCCACTGCGCTGACGGTTGATTGATGATCACCCGAGAGCACGAAAATTTTTACTCCTTGTTGATGAAAATATGCAATTGTCGATTCAGCGTCGGGGCGTACTTGTTCATTAATGGCGATAAGTGCTGCGGGTGTCAGTTGTGAAGGAAGTGCAGTGGTTGTGAGCGGTGTGGGTGAGTGTGCAAGGAGCAGAACTCGAGAACCAGTGCATGCGAGATCATGTACTGTCCGGTGTAGTAGTACATCATCGACAGCGAGAATTTCGGGAGCTCCGAGATACCACGCATCAGAGCCCACTTCTATGGCCTTCCATTTCTTTACTGCATCGAATGGAATGTTGGCGCTGACATGCAATTCGTGTGTTGGGGGAAACTTCTCACCAATAGATTGCAAAGTGGCATTGGCTGCGGGGTCATCGGCGAGGGCCCCAAGTACATCGTGAAGCATGACTTCATCGTGGTTTCCCAGCATTATCAATGGCTCGCATTGCATGACCCCAGTGGTCAATGTTCCTGTCTTGTCGATACACAGCACACTTACCCGAGCCAGTGTCTCCACGGCGGGCAATTGCTGCACCAGAACTTGTTGTCGAGACAGTGCAACAGCTGCAGTGAGAAATGTGATGGTGGTGAGTACTACTAGTCCTTCGGGAATAATGCCCACTAATCCTGCAACAGAGCGTGTGATTGTCTCTTGCCAGTTGCGACCATCATCTAGCCGAAGTTGTGACCACACTTGTAATGGTGCGAGAAAAAGAAACGACCACAACATCCACTTCAGTAGGCGCTGTAGGGCATCTTGAATTTCCGATTCGGATCGTGTGAATTTTTTTGCTTCTGCAGTAATGCGCTGTGCATATGATTTTTTTCCCACTGCAGTGGCGCGAACATGTGCATTTCCTGCGGTCACATAGGTTCCAGAGAACACCTCATGCTGGGGCTGTTTCATTACTGCGTCAGCTTCTCCCGTGAGATTAGATTCATTGACTTCCAAATTGTCGGAGAACAGCACCACGCCATCAAGGGGGATGTAATCACCTGCTCTGAGGACCACAACATCGTCCTGCACAATGTCTTGTGCGGGTATGACCTGAGTGATTCCATCACGTATGACACACGACTTCGGTGAATGGAATAGACGAATGCGATCCAGAGTTCGTTTGGCTTTCCATTCTTGAGCGGTGCCCAGAACTGTGTTGGCTATAAGAACAAGTCCAAACAGACCATCGGCAAGAGAACCCGTGATGACTATTGCTACGAAGAGTGCACCCAAGATTGCATTGAAACGCGTGAATACATTCGTACGAAAAATGTGTGCAAGAGAACGAGAAGTCTTTGTATCAAGTTCATTCATCAACCCGTCGTGTTGACGTTGGATGACTTGAATAGTTGTGAGACCAACGGGTGACCCCATGAGCACAGGGTAACTTTTCTGTTCGCACAGCAGTCGAACAGATGTACTTCAAAAAGTACTAGTGAGAACCTTTGTTGCTGCTCTGAGCTTGCAGACGTGCGGTGATATCACTGCACTCCACACAAACAGATTCTGGAATCACGCCAATGCGCATGAGACCTGCAAACATTTTGCATCCGACGCAAAATCCGAGTGCAGCCTCTAGCAATGCCGGGCCTGCAAGAGCAGCGGTAACGATGCGAGACGCGACTGTGAAGTCAAGAAGGAACAGTGCTGACGCTGCGATGCTGAAGATTGCTCCGATTCCTTGAGCGAAACGTTTCGGTGGTCCAGGAAGAATGCGGTGGTTGATGGAGGAGAGTCGTGGAGTGATCACTTTGGTCGCAAGGAGACCAAGTGGGCTAAAGCGCGGGCCCGAAGCCACGCGGGCAATAAAGCCATAGGTGAGCGGAATCAAGATCCAACCCCAGCCGGTGATGGAGTATGCAACGGCCATGGCAACGGCACCTGCTGCAACGATGCGAGCGGACGTGTCGTTCACTTCGGATGGAAAGTTGAGCAGTTTGGTCACCTTTTTTAGTGTAGGCACTCATGGGTGGTTCTCAACCCATTGTCTTCGGGGCGAAGCAGTCAAACCATGCGACATAAGGTGTCGGAATGGATTTTGACTACCCAGCACAAGCAACCGAATACCGCACCAAGGTACGCGCGTTTCTCGACGCCAATCTTCCAAAAGACTGGAAAGGAATCGGCGCGCTGAATCATGCTGATGCAGCTGAATGGACTGAGCAGTGGCGCAAGAAACTATCTGCGGAAGGCTTACTCGCAATTACATGGCCTAAGGAATATGGCGGTCAGGGCTTAAGCCACGTTGAGGCTCTTGTGTTGGCAGAAGAATTTGCACGTGCCGGTGTTCCAGAAGGTGCACCGAATGATGCGTTTGGTATTGGCATGTTGGGCAACACGATGATTGCTATCGGAACTGAAGAACAAAAGCGTCATTTTTTGCCACGAGTTCTCTCTGGTGAAGATCGTTGGTGTCAGGGTTATTCAGAACCAGCAGCGGGATCAGACCTTGGCAACTTGGGTTGTCGCGCAGTTCTCGATGGTGATGAATGGGTCATTAATGGACAAAAGATTTGGACATCGGCGGGCCATCTTGCCAACTACATTTTTGTGCTCGCGCGCACTGCGCCCGATGAAGTGAAGCATCGAGGGATCACATTCCTGTTGGTAGATATGCGTCAACCAGGTGTTGAGGTACGCCCCATCAAGATGATGTCGGGCGATTCCGAATTCAACGAGGTGTTCTTTACTGATGTGCGTTGTCCAAAAGAAAACGTTTTAGGCGAAGTAAATGGCGGATGGATGGTTGCCATGGCGCTCTTGGGTAATGAGCGTGGTGCAGGAGCTGTGGTGAGCAGCATTTCCTTCCGTGGAGAACTGGACAAGTTGACACAGCTTGCAAAAGAAAAAGGCATCACACACGATCCGCATATCCGTCAACGTTTGACCAAGGCGCACACCAAAGTGGAGATCATGCGATTCCTTGGGTACCGCGTGTTGACCTCTTTCATGAAAGGTCATCAACCCGGTCCCGATGCATCAA
>JBIKSB010000158.1:0-3355 GCA_044348855.1 Ilumatobacteraceae bacterium
AGTTCAGCAAGCGATTTTTTACCGAGCTCGACTTGATGAGCCAAAATCTTGTCCAATACGCCTGCAGTCCAAAGATTTCCGCCATAGGTGAGATGAATCGTGACAGTGCAGCCATGACGAGCATCTGCAAGTGTCACCTCCATGGTCCATGGAGCGTGTGCACGTCCATCATCCTCGCGTCTTTCAAAGACAAGCCGGTCAACCGTTTCCACTGTGCGCACCATAGTGAGTCGTTTCGATCGCGCGAATACGCCCACCTTTGCGCGCAGTTCCACACTCCAAATACCTTCGCCGATCTTTTCTACTCCGTGAATGAGTGGCATCCATAACAAATACTGAGAAAGATCAGACACATACGGCATGACATCTTCTTTGGAGACACCGAGATCTACTGACGATGAATACTGCATCATTGAGAGCCCTGCTGCCGAAAAGCACGGCCCATCAATCTGCCCATCACAGGAACATCTTCGTCATCGTTGTCACTGGAGTGATGCGTTGCCGGCGACCATGAGATTGCGCGTGTCTCATCTGGATCTGCTGTGATGTTCTGCGCAACTTGGGATTCTGCAACATCTACGACATCACCCTCAACAGTGGCGACTGCTTCAAACAACGTGGGTTCTGTCGAGACAACTGTTGACGGCACATTTTCTAATGCAGCAGAAGACTTTCGACGCTTTTTCTGTGTCTGACGGGACGCGACTTGTCCCCGACCATCTGGATCAAGTGATCGCTCAAGTTCTCGAAACAATTGCGGGATGGGTTGGCGCCGGTCGTCCACAGTCCACCCGCGAGGAACCACTAAAGCATTTGCATGACGACGACAGAGGCGCCCGGCATGCTCTCGTTCCGGGACATGGGAGTTATCTAGCCATACGAGCAAGTGAGCGTTATCGATGCCATAGGACACCTCAGCGGGAGCTGCACACCCGGGTCGCTCACACAATCTACGCACACTGAGAAACTACTTCCCCGCACACCCATGGTGATTCACCTACATGCAACAGGTTCTCTGGTGGGCGATACGGGCCTCGATCCCATGACCTCCACGGTGTGAACGTGGCGCTCTTCCAACTGAGCTAATCGCCCTTACGGGAACTTCAGACTAGCGAAGCGAAGAAGGAGTCACCACACTGGCCCCAGGTGCCACTGCTCTCACACATGCCATTCCCATGCCCTGACGATCGCGATACATCTCGGTATCCAAAGGACACACTCGATCTAGCGGAATGAACTGCACCACCACATAATCGTGAGGCCCCCCACATGACACTTCAGAGGCAAGTCTTTCCGATCCCACCACCACACAAGAACCAGGTTCAAGTAATTGGTCAGGTATGCCAGGCTGTGGTGAATCAGTAAAGCTGCGCGCAATAAGCACAATTGCAGAGCCCACAATTGCAGCAATCAACATGCCGCGCCATGGAAAACGAGATGGTGGCAACATTTTCGGGGGGATGACCTGTGTATCTCTGTCCTCGCGAGTGGCCGAAGAGTGTGAACTAGTTCCACTGCGAGTGGTTCCCAAAGAATTGTCATATTCTCGGCGTCGCACTGGATCAGATAACACAGACCAGGCGTAATTGATTTCTGCCATAGACACAGAGGCACCTTGCACTGCACTGCCCACATCTGGATGCACTTGCCGCGCCAATCTGCGATATGCACTGCGGATTTGTTCCGTGGGTGCCCCACGAGCCACACCCAAGATGTCGTACAAGTTTTTTTCAGTAGCCACGGCGAATATCAATGCGTCCTAGTAATTCTTCTCCCACACGATAACGATGCACATTCGACTTGATTCGCTCCGCCAATAACGGAATGGCCATCTCTGGTGTATTCCCCACATGTGGCGTAATGATGCAATTCTGCAAGGACCACAAGCGATGGTCGGCGGGCAATGGCTCAGGACTGGTGACATCAAGACATGCACCAGCAATCTGTCCTGTTTCTAATGCCCACACTAAATCTTCAGTCACCACATGGGACCCTCTGGCCACATTCACAAGCCATGCATGATTTTCCATCACCTCAAACTCTGCGCGACTCATAAGTCCTGTTGTCTCTGGAGTTAGCGCGAGTGCCAATACAACAACATCAGCACCCACCAATGCATCAACAAGATGATCTGTACCTACCACCGTGTCTACGCCTTTCATGTCCGCAACATGTTTACGCACAACAGTGATGCGACAACCAAAGGGACCAAGGAGCCGTACAAGCGACTCTGTAATTCCCCCGCCACCCACAATGGTCACATCAACGCCAAGAAGATTGCGGCCCACTGGCCCCGACCACGACGACGCACGTGCATAACCACCGATATGTCGCATGCCCGCCAGAATCAGAGCGAGAGCATGTTCCGCTACGGGTTCGGCGTACACACCCTTGCCGCAGGTCCATAGTCGCGAATCGTCGACTATGGGAATGAAGTTCTCTACTCCTGCAAATGGCACCTGCACCCATTCAATATGAGGGTGTTCCGTTAAGAATGCAGCCAATCCCTGGGCATCACGGGCATCTGTCCACACCACACCCGTTGCTTCCTTGCCGCCCACAACATGTCCCCCGCCGTCGGCAACCGCATCACATACCCACGAAGGTGACGTCGAAGGAGCCACAGCAATCTGCACAGAGTGCATGAACTATTTCTTTCGCTTAAGTGCGCCAGAGGCAATCATGCGTTGGCGGCGAGATTCAATCACTAATGCACCCACCATGAGGGCAATGCTCAAGAACAACAACATAGATGCCAACACGTTGATCTGCGGTGGAATTGCAACTCGAGATGCACCAAAGATTTGCAACGGGAACGTCACTAATGATCCCGCGTTAAAGAACGTAATGATGAAGTCGTCGATGGAAAGTGCGAATGAGAGCAGCCACGCAGCCAAGATGCCCGGCAAAATCAAAGGAAAAGTTATTCGCCAGAAAGCTCGTTGTGGCGATGCTCCCAAATCCATAGCCGCTTGCTCGAGTGTCCAATCGAATCCTCGAATACGTGCACGCACAGTGACTGCCACAAACGAAATTTGAAACATCACATGGGCGATGATGACTGTGGTGTAGCCAAAATCAACACCCCGGGACAAGAACAGTGTTGCTAAAGAACTACCCAAGACCACTTCTGGTGATGTGAGAGGTAATACAAGAAACAAATTGACTGCACCAGAACCTTTAAAGCGATACCTGCTTAACGACAAGGCAATCATCGTGCCCAATATGGCTGCAATCACCGATGAGATGAGTGCGACCCGCAAACTTACGAACAATGCATCAGTGAGAGCCTTGTCCGAAAATGGACTGGCCCAGTTTTCGAGAGTAAAGCCTTGCCACACAATGTTGAATTTTC
>JBIKSB010000015.1:0-12202 GCA_044348855.1 Ilumatobacteraceae bacterium
TGCTCAGTGAAATGAATGTTGCGCTACGCGCGGACTACAGACGATTCATGAGATGAAAGATCTCGGCCGCCTGGACACCATGGGGTTGTCCGAGGTCACCCATACGGGTACGCATTCGTTGTCGAAACGCATCCATTTCACTTTCGTCGGTGGCCTTCATTGTTGACTCGAACTGTGAGTGATGTTTTTCCAGTGCATTCAACTTGATCTCCACCCAATCGGTGACGTCTTCATAGTGATTGGGTTCGTCGGCTTCCCATAGCAACAGTGCATCGGGGCGATGATGTGTGACACCGTGATCGCGCATGTGATGTTTGAGAAAATGTGGGTCGCGTGCAGCCACAATGGCGTCACACACATTGAGTCCCGCATTGCGGTGATCTGGATGCAATCGATAACGCTTCCATGGATCATGTGTTGCCACCACCGAGGGGCGAAGAGTGCGTATTGCTAATGCAATGCGATCAATCGTTGCTTTCGAGTGTTCAAGTTCTCCATCCACGTATTCCAGAAATTGCACAGTCCCTGTTGACCCCAGTGCATGTGCTGCATCGCGTTGTTCTTGCTGTCGTTGCACAACCAATGCTGCGATGTCTGCATCGGGATTCCATGTGCCTTTTGAGCCGTCGGTGCATACGAGATGGTGGATCACTGTGCCTTGTGCGGCCCACTTCGCCAGAGTGCCTCCTATGCCGAATTCCACATCATCGGGGTGGGCGCCAATTGCAAGAACACTCTGTGGTGCTGCGAGATTTTTTGTGTAGGTCACTGGGGTAGCGGGGGGTTGACCTGGGTCATTTGCGCTCATGGCATTTCCTTTTTTCTTTTTTCAAACTCAGACAAATCTTCGGCAGTGTCAAGATCAAGTTCTAATGACGTATCACCGATGATGACCCATGGAAGAGAGGCGCCTTGTGCGATGTGAATGTGGTTGTCCAAACTTCCCGGGCCATAGGCGGTGTGAAAATCGGAATGAAGGGGAAAGGACAACACGTTGGTGCCATCTCGGTGTCGATCGGTGACCATCGTGACGTGACCTTCGCGGGCGATGTGTGTGAACGTGTGTGCAAGTGGGAGGTCGGCATGCGCCACGATGACGTGGTCAAAGCCGGCAGCGGTCAACACAATGCGTGCTGTTGCCACAGCAGCATCGAGGCCTGGTGTCTCGCAATGGATGACATCTGCACCAAGTGTTCTAGCCCAGTCCGCCACATCGGGGTCTGAACATGCCACATAGACAGACTCGGGCCCTGCAGCACATACCACTGTGGATGCACAATCTTGGGCAAGCTGTGCACGTTGTGCTGGTGTCAAAGTCTCTGCAAGGCGTCCTTTTGCCATCGTGAAGGACTTCACCGGGATGACAACTGCGGTACGCACCTCATCAGCCTACGAATCAATGAGGTCTTGTGACCTACGCTAGATACATGGCCCAAATACAGATGGCAGTTGTGGGTGCGGGCTCGTGGGGGACCACCATCGCATCAGTTGCTGCAGCCAATACCCCCACGGTGTTGTGGGCCCGCCGACAAGAAGTGTCAGATGCAATCAATGCGACCCATCGCAACCCTCAGTACATCTCCTCGGTAGATCTTTCGCCTGCGTTGCGTGCATCAAGTTCCTTGGCAGAGACGGTGGCTGATGCCGATGTGGTGGTGATGGCTGTGCCTTCGCAGGGTTTTCGTGCAACATTGCAGCAAGCGGCCCCACATATTCGTCCCTGGGTACCGATTGTGAGTCTGTCAAAAGGTCTTGAGCATGGTTCGCTCTTGCGCATGTCTCAGGTTGCAAACGAAGTGATGCCAGGCCATCCGGTAGCTGTGCTCACTGGGCCGAACTTGGCGTCTGAGATTGCAGTGGGTCAACCCGCGGCCAGTGTTGTGGCAATAGATGATGCAGTGATTGCCACTGCACTCCAACAGTTGTTTTCAAGCGCAACATTTCGTGTGTATACAAACCCCGATGTCATTGGTTGTGAAATTGCAGGTGTCGTTAAAAATGTCATCGCTATTGCATCGGGCATTGCGATGGGAATGGGGTTTGGTGACAACACTCGTGCCACACTGCTCACTCGTGGATTGGCGGAGATGACTCGTTTAGCTACCGCACTGGGTGGTTCTCCTGAATCTCTCGCTGGGCTTGCCGGCATGGGTGACCTCATTGCAACGTGCTCTTCTACTGCGAGCCGAAATACGACAGTGGGCATACGTCTTGGTCAAGGTGAAACCATTGATGACATTGTTGCGTCGATGTCCATGGTGGCCGAAGGAGTAAGAAGTTCAGCGGTTGTACTTGAACTTGCTCGTCAGCACGGAGTGGACATGCCCATTACTGAACAAGTTGTGGCGGTATGTCATGAATCAAAGAGTGCATCTGCAGCCTTGGTTGCCCTGATGTCGCGACAGGCAAGGCCGGAAACATTATGAGTGATCGATTAATTGGAAACCGTGGAGCTGTATGGCGTGGCGCTGTCACCAGTCATGGCTCGCTGTTGCCTGCCGATGGAAGCCGAGAACTCGATTGGTTTATTGCCGCCGATGATCGCTGGTACATCCCACGCTCAGAGACCACCACACGTCAGAAGTGGTACGCGGGTTATCCCGTATGCGAAACGCGAGTGCACATCCCTGGTGGCGACATGGTGCAGCGCGTCTATGCAGTGGCCGATCTTGGTGGCATGACTGTGATGGAGTTTGAAAATGACTCACCGATGCCCGTTGTGGTGGCTGTGACACGCAGTGATGTATTCACTGTGCGCGAACCACACAACAATCCGCCATTAGGTCTTGACTTGCCCGAGGGATCCATTGTCTTGCCAGTGGGTCACAAAAGTTCTACGCGCATAGCTCTTGCGCATTCACGTCCCACATCGGGCCGATTGCCAGAAGACACACCTCTACATCAGCAAGTGGTGCGCGGTTGGGAGACTGCGTGCGATGTTGCGTCGCGATTGACATTGCCCGACCACACTGTGGTGGCAACAGTGTCGCGATTGCGCAGTGATCTGTTGTTGGGTGTAGGACTTTCGCACGATAACGCCATTGAACGAGTACGACTTGGCGAGACGCATCATGATTCGATTATCGAAGTAGTGGAGTGTGTGCAGGCGCGGTTACGTAGTGAAAAACGAGCCAAGGTCTTGAGATGGGATACTCCACATCTGCTCCTCACTGCAGCACGCGCCGCGGTGTTGCTTGATGATGAAGTAATGGCTGGCGACATTGGTAATGCATGGTTACGTCTTGCGGATCGCCCCGTCGAGCAGTTACCTGTAGAGATGCCACAAGGGATGGCGGCAGTGGCATGGGCAGAGTCCCTTGTTGCTCAAGGTTCACCCAGTGGTGGTGAATGCAAGATATTGCCCCATGGAATTCCCGAGCCCTGGTGGGGTGCGTCATTTGATGTGCGATCACTTGTGGCTGACCCATTTCGCACGGTGAGCTTTGCAGTGCGTTGGCATGGAGAACGCCCTGCCATTTTGTGGGAGACAACCGGGGAGCCAGGCATCGTGTTGTCACATCGCGATTGGGCAACTACCGATGCCTCTGGCGAGGCATTACTGGATGCACCCACACGCACTCATGTGTGATTGTCTTGTTGCACTACCTGGCTCTACACGGCACGGCCGCACCCTCTTTGCAAAGAACTCTGATCGTCCCGCGCAAGAAAAACAAATCATTCGATTCAATCCGGCTCGCCATGACACTAAAGATGTAAGAGCCACATACATCTCAGTGGCGCCGTACAAGGGGAACACCTTGTCCTGTGTGTTGTCGCTTCCTGAATGGTGTTGGGGTGCAGAGCACGGCGTTAACGAGGCTGGCGTAGCCATAGGAAACGAAACGATCTACACCACAGATGACCCTCGATCGGCTCCAGATGCATTGATTGGGATGGATCTAGTGAGATTGGCGTTAGAGCGCGCCACAACAGCATTGGGCGCTGTTGAAGTTATGTGCGGACTCATTGAAGAGTATGGGCAAGGCGGCAGTGGACACGACACTCGTGGTGGTGCGCCGCGCCGTCCCTACTGGAGCAGTTTTCTCATTGCAGATCCCACTGATGCGTGGGTAGTGGAGACAAGTGGAACCAAAGTGTCACGACTTCAGGTGCTCTCTACCTGGGCCATTTCAAATCGCACAACAATTCCCGAATTCGACGCCGCGTACCGCCACCCAAAGCAACCCGTGCATCTTCTCGTTGACCCAAGGTTGAATGCATCTCGTGCAGTGCTTGCGCAATCTCGCGTGGATGTAGATGCCTTGCAAGGGCATCTGGCATCACATGTGGGTGGTGATGAGGGCTGGACTGTATGCATGCATGCTCGTAAAGATGGTGCGGTCGTGGAGCTGACAACTGCATCGATGATTGCCGAACTAGATGAGAATGATTCCATGGTGTGGTGGGCACAAGGATCGCCCTGTGAGACGCCGTACACATCGTCGCGGTTCTCTGAGTTAGCCGAACGCCTCACTTCAATTGATCTGTAGTTGTTGGCCTCACTTTTTGTGAGGGAGATTTATTCTTCGTCTATCTCGTCATCGTCGAGAATCTCGTATGAGAATTCATCGTCAAAGTGTGCGAGGCGTTCATTGTCGAGAAGTGACAGCCCTGGCGACTCAATGGTTGCTCCACAATGGGGACATTCATCTCTGTCGTTGTCGGACGACAATGGCTGTCCGCATTCAGGGCACAATTCGGGTGAAGTGGTAAACATGAACACACTGTGACACCACTTCACAGTGTTGTGAAGTGGTCAAACATACTTGATGTGGCGGTTTACCTATCGGTGAACAATTCAAAAGTGTCGCCGACGCTTATGGTGCCTGTGTGGGTCACCATTGCATAGATGCGGCTGCAGTTTCCTTGGGTATGGCTCATTGCCATGATGTTCTTATTCTGAAACCATTCGTTGTTTTTGCTGCAGGGGATTGTGTAAGCAGAAAAAAAGCCACGCACAGCACCAATACGAAAATGCGCGCCAGGCCTAAAGGCATCAGCGGGGATGCCGCTGATGGTGATGTTGTCGCCAGCAAAACCTGGAGCAATTGGGTGACCTTGGGCGCGCAGAGAATTAATTGCATCGGTAGACCACACACATAATGCTTGCCATGGTCGTCCATGATGCACTCGAGATGACTGCACATCGCCTTCTATTCCACGCCATCCAATAGATGCAGTGTCAATAGGTTTTTTTGGCAGTCCTTTGGATGCGTGAAGATGTGCGACAACCCCAGTGTGTTCATCGCTCAGTAGCCGCATGGTGGGGAAAAATCTCCATGTAGCAGCGAGCAGTGCTTCTGTTTGTCCGTCGGTGAGTTCGTCGTACTTGGCAACAAGAGATGACGTAAGAGCAGAAAAGGCAGTGTCTACATTTTCAAGTGCAGGCAGTGGTACGCCACCAAGCGAGCACATTTCTGCAAGAAAGCCACGAGCACCCGCTAGCCACCCCTCGGGGATTTGTGATTCGTGTGTGTAGTAGGACCAGATCTCATCAAGCATGGAGAGCGTCTTGTGTGCATCCTGTGCGCTGTAGATGTAGTTGCCCACAGTGATTGATGCACGACTAGCCATCTCGACAGCCTACGCTCGAGCCATGGCGCGCCCTGAACCCACATTGGACACCGAGCGCTCGTTATATGCAGATGGTGCGCGGATTGTGGCGGGCATGGATGAAGTGGGTCGTGGTGCGATTGCAGGTCCAGTCACCATTGGCGTGGTGGCAGTGAATCACAGTGTGGGAGAGATCCCCAAAGGTTTACGTGATTCGAAATTGATGACAGCCCCTCGTCGAGCGGCAATGTTGCCGGTGGTGCAGCAGTGGTCGCATGCATGGGCAACTGGGTCAGCAACGGCACAAGAGATTGACACATTCGGGATCATGTCCGCACTTGGCTTAGCTGCAAGTCGCGCACTGCAATCACTTGGAGTGCAACCCGATGTGATCATCTTGGACGGCAATACATCTTTCTTATTGGAAGAAGAGGGTGGACCTCGAGTAATCACACGTGTCAAGGCTGACCAAGATGTGGCGTGTGTGGCGGCGGCGAGTGTGATTGCAAAAGTAGAACGCGACGCTCTGATGACCCAGTTACACGACCAGTTTCCTCACTATGGCTGGGCGTCAAACAAGGGCTATGGCGCCAAAGTGCATACCGATGCAATTGCAACACATGGACTATGCGATTTTCATCGCAAGTCGTGGAATCTCTTGCGCTAGAAATCATCCAACGCAAGTGCATCGAATTGGTGTTATTTAGGTCCTTGAAGTGACCAGCAAATATCAACACGACGATCAATGGGTGTACCGATTGATTTTGTCACAGCACCGAAACCTTCATAGTTGATCCAGGCTCGGACTCCTCGTTGCGAAAGATAGAGAGCAACGTTTTGAGCTCTTTGGCGGGAGAGTTCTGCAAGAAACTTCTGTGAGTCAATTCCGTTTTTTCGGGCTAATCCGGTAATCACAATTTGTCCACCCCGTTGTCTCATAAACCTTGCCACCTTATTTAGTCGTCGCATATCGTCGCGATCAAGAGTGGCCGAGGCTGGGTCAAAGAGAACTCTCTCTGTAAGCGAATCTTGACGATATATCGACGTGCCGTCCCCTTGGCACACAAGGCCTCTCTTGGTGCGTGTGATATTGCTGCCTAAAGGGGCGCGACTTGAGATGCCAAACTCATTTGCTGCGTAAGCAATTACTGAATGAGCCCCGGATGACGCGGCAACTGAGAATTCTATTTGCTTACTTCCAGGTGCCACATCAAATGTTGATCGACGAATTACTTTTCCTGCTTTGTTGAGAACCGCGACAACGATTTTTCGTGTTGATGCATTTGCAGCGCTCATGGGAATTGCAACCGAAATATTGGTTGTAGAGCCACGCGTTTCCACTTGTGTCTTAAAGTTTGATTTATCAAGATTGGGTAGTCCATCAATGTCGGTCACTGATATCTCTAATGGAAGTGATTCGTAGGTGTTTCCGGCTATGTCGGATACCACTGCGGTGATGGTCCATGATGCAATCGAAAGGTTGTTCAGGACACAGGACCTCACTGATTCAGATGCAACGTAACTGCAGGTTGTTGTGCCACCTCTGTCAGTTTCTGCCGTAATGATTACCGTTTCGCCAATCTGTGCCGATGGCATGGAAATGCGAAGGTTCCTGTGTGTAGTGATGTTGTCAAGTTGTGAAATCCCTGAATCGGATTCAATGAGCAAATCAGGTAAGAGTTGATTATTTGAACGGAGGATTTCTTGAACATTCACTTCATCAATTCGGGTTTGTGAATCAATCGCAACACTGAGCGAGTCTGATATTGGTGACTGACTTCCTGCAATATTGGTGACAAAAGAAGTGATGTTCCAGATTCCGTCGGTCAATAAGCCGAGACTGCAACTGTTGATGGTGGCCGACGAAACAAATGTGCATTGAACTGTGTCGCTGCCTGGACGACTGGCCACAACAGTCACCAGGTGACCCAGCTCCACGTTTGCTACTTGAATTTCTGGAGTGTTGTCTCTGGTGATGTTGTCTGAAGATGAGACTCCAGTATCCGATGATGATGTGAGGTCGGGTAGTTGGGGTTGTATTGGGGTCGAAAGGTCAATAGTTATGGGTAGAGCTGTAATGACTCCAGTGACATCTGCTTCTGGGTCAACAAGGCTTGCTGCCACAACCCATTCACCTTGGTTAAGCGGGCCAAGATTGCAAAACTGTTGAGACGGCGAAGCGGTGTAGGTGCATGACACAGATTGTTGACCACTAAGGGAGGCAGTCATGGTGACCAAAGTTCCATCGTTAGCCAATGGCACTCCCACTGAGATACTGCGAAGTTGAGTGACGTTATCTGACGACGAGAGACCGGTATCAGAACTCGCAGCAAGGTCAACACTGAGTTCTGACGAAAGTGCTGTACGAATGGTGATTGGCAAGACGGGCGATGCGGGGGTGAGGTTGCCGGCTAGATCTACTGCATCAGAAGTACCCACAACATTCCACACGCCATCAGCAAGCAAGGGAAGGTCGCAGCCGGTTGCAGAGGCTGAGGCAACATACGAACAGGCCACGTCTGGGTATCCGGCACGTGATGCAGTGATGGTGATTGTGGAACCATTGGTAGATCCAGGGAGGAGAATTCGAGGAGTTGAGTCGTTAGTGATGTTGTCAGTTGAAGAGGCGCCGGTGTCAGATGAGGCGATGAGGTCGGGAAGTTGCGATCGGTTGGGAGGTGTGGTGTCAATGTCAACTGAAGTGGATGTGGCAACAGATGTGCTTCCATTAACCAATTGTGTAGACGACACAGTCCAAGATCCATCTGACATGTTGTTCAATGTGCAACTTCCAGTAGTTGCTGTTGCTGTGAATGTGCATGATGTCGATTCGGTGCCCTTGGTTGCTGTCACTGTGACGAGGGCTCCGATGATGAGATTGCCCACTGAGATAAGTGGTGTTGAATCACTGGTGTAGTTATCTGTAGACGACGTCCCAGTGTCTGAGGAACTTTCAAGGTCGGGCACGCTTGTGCGAGGTGCAGATACGGTGGCCTGTCCTGACGCACTAATCGACGTCAAAGTTCCTGTCTGGTTTGATCCGGTCACCGCGAGTCTCAGATAACTCCCAATGTGGTCAATAGTGGGTATCAATGTAGGTGATGTTGCGCCCGTGATTATTTGGCAATCATTGGGGACAACGAGTGATCCCGAGGTGTTGCTGATAGCTGCTGCAGGTTGTGAACACGCCAACCACTGATATGTATGTGTTGCGACAGCAGTCCATGTGCCGATGTTTCCTGTCACGGTAGATAGAGCCTCTAGTGAATTAGGAATTGTGGGAGTGGCCGTATTGTTTGGCATCGTGGCATAGGAAAAAACAACTGAACCGTTAGTTGCGCTGACATAGGAACCTGACCATGTTGCAGGAACCAAATTTCTCCCGGCATTACCGCCTGCCCCGCCATGGTCGCCACCACCACTTGAGCCAGCAGTTCCTCCCTGAAGACCGCCGCCGCCACCGCCGCCACCACCCCCGTCGCCGCCAATTTGAACTCCTGATGCACCAGCTGTACCGCCGACGTAGCTTGCTGTTGTTGTTCCTGTCCCACCACTGGTCCAACCGCCGCCGCCGCCACCACCACCAGCGCCGCCAGCAATTGCGAAAATAGTGTTGTCTACTCTGAGAATTGTTGCAGCGCCGCCACCACCGCCACCGCCAGACCAATCGACAGTGGCCTGGTTAGCACCACGCCCACCCTGATATCCAGCAGTGGCACTCGACCCGCCTGGACCACCAGATCCATCACCACCGCAATAACCAAGAGACCCACATCCTGTTGCGCCCGTAGAACCGTTAGCTCCCACAGTGACTCTGATGCTTGTTGTGGGGGAAACGGCAAGAACGCCAGAAACTTGGCCGACGGGACCACCTTGACCACGGTTGGAGTCTCCGTAGTAGCTCGAATTGCGTCCACCGAGACCGCCAGCTGCTCCACGTACCACCACATTCACGGATGAAATTCCTGATGGGATAGTGACCGTGACCTCAGAGGTCGATGTGATGGTGAAGCGACAGACGTAGTTAACCGAGTCAAAAGTCCATCCGGAAGCGCATTCGTTTGACGCTTCGGCGATGCGGGGAGACGGAAGCACGATGAGTGCGGACAGCGCACCAAGAATCAATGAAGCACGGGAAATGAAGCGTGAGGCGGACATGCTGTGAAAACACTCCCTGTTTAATCTTTTGGTCTAAGCATAACCTTGTTACTCACTCACGATAACTTCGTTATCCGTGTCAAGGATAATACTGCCTATTCAAGAAAAAAGACCCTCGCATTCAGAGGGTATGCATTCGCTTTCGCAGGCCAGAGGAACACTTTCCCGATTCGCTCTTGTAGCTGCTCTGATTGCAGCAGGCTTGCCTTTTTTCCTCACTCCTGAGCCTGTTTCGGCGACTCCTGTGTCGGACTGTACGCCAACAACCGGCTACTCCTTTTGTAAGCGTTTTTCATACACGGGAGCGCCTGAATCATTCACGTTGCCCACCTATGTCAATGTGGGCGCCAATATTGATATCCAAGTCTGGGGTGCAGGTGGAGCAGGCACTTTCTATCCAGGGTGGACAGGAGACCTTGGAGGCGGAGCCGGTGGCTACGTTCGTGCGAGCGTCAGAGTGCTGACAGTTGGTGAAACATTCAGTGTGGAAGTGGGCACTGGTGGCCGATACCGCACCACCACATCAACTGTGATGGGTGGCGGCGGCGCAGGCGGTCTCAGCACCGTGAGAAGTGGGGGCCAGGGCGGCGGCTTCTCAGGCGTCTTTGTTGGCTCAGGCCGAACAACGCCGTTGCTCATTGCCGGTGGCGGCGGCGGTTCTTCTCCGGGTCATACATCGAGTGGTATCGCTGGTGGTGGAGGCGCTATGGGTGCGGGAAACACCGGTGCAGGCCAGTCTGGCAACTGGACGATGTCCGGTGCTGGTGGCACCGCAACTGCTGGTGGTGCTGCAGCCACAACGGCTTACACGGGGCAATTCTCTGGAAGTTGTCCAAGTCCTGCTTTGCCTGGTTCGAAATTTCAGGGTGGGCGTGGTTGCGGTACAACTGCCGTAGACACCGAAGGCGGTGGTGGCGGTGGTGGCGGTTTCTTCGGTGGTGGCGGTGGACGTGATCAACGCAACCTGAACAATGACCCACAAAATGGCGGCGGCGGTGGCGGCAGTGGCTTCAGCGATACAACCCGAATGACCGTAGTGACCGCAACAACTGGTGGTAACGGCCTGAAGGACAACTTGCCCGGCGGACGAACCAGTAATGCGTTGTACATAACGGGCATTGGTAAGGGCGGTACTGGTTCAGGTACTGCGCGAACAGGATCGGTTGCCGGTACTGCTGACGGTGGTCATGGAATGGTCATCATCCAGTGGGGTGATCCTCCAACAGCTCGTCCGGATTCTGTGACTGGCGCAGCGTCAACTGCAATTGTGACTGCGGTGGCAACGAACGATTCAACACCGGCTGGATCTGGCCGAACGCTTGTTCCAACATCGGTTCGTTTGTGCGCGACAGGAGAATCTTTTCCAAATTGCACGGCAACAACAAAGACAGTGCCAGGTGAAGGAACGTACACGGTCAACACGACAACTGGTGAAGTCACATTCATCAGTGTTGCTGGATTTGTAGGTACTGGAACACAGACGTATGTCATCTCTGACAGTCTTGGGTTAAAGGGTGCAAGTTCCGTGTCGTTCACGGTGCTTGGGCCAACCACACAGCCAGATACGGCGACTGGTTCGTCAGGCACACCAATTTCTGTGAACCCAGCAACGAACGACACTGCACCAGCAGGTCGAACATTGACCCCTAGCTCGGTTCGTTTGTGTGCAACTGGTGAAACTGCTCCAACCTGCACAGCGACATCGAAGACTGTGCCAGGTGAAGGAACGTACACGGTCAACACGACAACTGGTGTTGTTTCGTTTACAAGCGTTGCAGGTTTTGCGGGAACATCGACACAGACCTATGTGATTGCGGATAGCGCTGGTGCTAGAGCAGGCAACACGGTTTCGTTCACGACAACTGTTCCCCCCACAGCGAACGCTGATTCTGTGTCGGGTGGTGTTGGTTTGCCGATTTCGTTGAATCCGTTGTCGAATGATCTTGCGTCTGCTGGTGCGACGTTGGTTGCGTCGTCGGTGAAGTTGTGTGGTGTGAGTGAAACAGCGCCGAACTGTACGTTGACGTCTCGCACGATTGCTGGTGAGGGTACGTACACGGTGAATTCAACAACGGGTGTTGTGACGTTTACTGGTGTTGCTGGTTTTGTGGGTACTTCAACTCTTGATTATGTGGTGACTGATAGCAGTGGTCAAAAGGCAAGTAGTGAGGTGTCGTTTACCACTGTTGCTCCGCCGGTTGCGCGTCCTGATCAGGTTGCTGGCCCGAAAGATGAAGTGTTGACGTTGAATCTTTTGGCTAATGATTCGCCTTCGTCGCCTGCGACGTTGGTGGGGTCGTCGGTGAAGTTGTGTGGTGTGTCTCCTGTTGAGACAGCGCCAAGTTGCACGAAGACTTCGATCACGGTTGCTGGTGAGGGTACGTACACGGTGAATCCAACGACTGGTGTTGTGACGTTCACGGGTATTGGTCCTTCGTATACGTATTCGGGTACTCGGGTGTTTGATTATGTGGTGTCTGATTCGTTTGGT
>JBIKSB010000159.1:0-3347 GCA_044348855.1 Ilumatobacteraceae bacterium
ATGGCGATGTACACACCCATCCAAATGCCCAAGTGACGCCGACGCAGAAGCGATCCCACAAAACCTGCAATAGAGAACAGCACCAACAGCACATTCCACGTAGTGCTTAACGGAAAATACATTTCCCACATGTTGTTAAATGATCCGCCGCCAGGCTCGGCTCCGTATTTCATGTCTGTCATGAATGCATGGCCACCCAAGAATGGAACCACCCAGAATGCAGACAACAGCACTGCGCATCCCAAAGTGACAATGCCGTATCGCAGTCTTTGACGATCTAACCGCAGCAACAACATCACCGCTGCTCCACCAAACACGAACAGCAACACAATTCCGTGACTTAATGCAGACAAGGCAATGAATAGCGCAGCCCACCCGCGGTACTTACCATCGTCGAGTCCTCGCGAGAACAGGCCGAGACCCACAAGTGCGAAAGCCAATGAGATGGAATGCGAAAACTCGCCCGCCATCGTGGAAGGAATGTTTCCTCCGTAGATCGTGAAACTTTCATCGAGCAAGAAAAATGTTGCTCCAATCACCATCAACTCGGGTAGTGGATACGGAAGTTTGGTGATGCGGCCCATGAAGTAGGCGCACCATGGAAATGCAACTAGGCCCGACACCACGATGAGTTTGAATGCAATGCCATATGGCAACACAAGATCAAGAGCAACAATGGCCAATGCAGGGATCACCATGTAGAAGCGGTACGCAGGCAATCCCGCGTACCAATCCATACTCCATCCCGTCAATCGCCAATTCGGAAGAAGAACATCACGCAGATACGCCGGTCCCCATACGTGAGCGCCCATGTCGCCACCAGTGGGAGTGTTGTTGCGCAACACCAAATCGGGATGCAGCACAGACAAAATGATGAGAGTTGCTCCAAGTACAACTGCAGTCGTACTCATCGACTTAATGGTCTCGACCCAAGTGGGCTGGTTCCCCGCAGGTGCGCGTTCCTCGTCGCCGTCTATGGCGAGTTGTCCTGCATCAGTCATAGTGAAATCTTTACCCATCACAGTTCTATACGAGCATCACCAATGACAACCCCGTTGCGTTAAATGCTAGGTGAGTAACGATCGGCAATCCCAATGCCCCCGTTTTGTGTCGCGTAAACCCAAGGACCAGAGCAAACACAAACAAACCAGGTATCTCTACGGGTGCCAGGTGAATAAGAGCAAAAATCAATGCGGTGAGAACAATTCCAATCGAGGCCCCAAAGCCCTGCACAAGGCGTGTCTGCAACGAACCCCGATAGACAATTTCTTCGACAATGGGTGCACCCACCACCACCACAAGGACCAACAGCACCGCCCACCAGCCAGGCGCCATGGATGCAATATCTTCGGCGCGTTCCGAAATTCTCTCTGGGGAAAACTGTTCGGGGAAAAGCTGTGCCAACGGCCAATTCACAAGATTCATCAATATCAATTGACTACCCACTCCAAGCGGCACGCCCCACCACACATCACGCATTGAAAACCACGTTTTGTAGTCACGTTGAATGGGCGTGTCCGAGAACGGAAGAAATCGTGGAAGAAAGTAGAGATAGACCGACCACATCGCAAGGACATTCATCGCCAAAACCCACATGGGTATGTCTTGGCCACTCTCTTGACCAGTAACTGAGAGAACTACGAGTGAGGCGAAACTGGCCCCCACGTACACAAGAACCCAGATACCCAAGGCATGGAAGCCCTCGGAGCGGCTTTCAGGTGTGGACGGCATCGCTAGCCAGCAAGTCGGCCGGCGTCATAGACATGCACTCTTTGACGTCGATCTTCTAGATGCCAACCCGCAGGAGGCTTCAACCGATTGGCGTGTTGGTCGCACAGGTCGTAGGCATGAGGATCTCGCTCTGGGGACAAATTGTCTAACCACACCTGAGAACGTGCATATTGATAGGTCAACGTGACGGTTGCCTGATGAACACATCCCTGTCGAGTGCACTGCCTTGCCATGACAAAACGGTAGTCAGTGGCCAGTGTGAAATCGGCGATGCCGAATGAACTTGGCCCCAACCCCCCCGTAGCATTGAATTATGAGCGATATGCCACCGCCGCCCCCACCCCCACGCAATCAACCCCCGCGTAACCCCTTCAAGGGAATGCGTGACAACAACAAGCAGCCAGGCACCGATGCCAAGCCACCGATGCCCAAGTGGGCCATCTGGGCAATTGTGGCCGCCGTGATGGTCATTGCATTTGGCAGTCAATTCATCTCTCAGCCCACTGGCGAGAAAATCTCCTACACCGAATTCTTGGAACTTGTGCGTGATGGCGATGTGCGCGAGATCACCATCAACAACTCCAACAATGTGATCTCAGGCGAACTTCGCAATGGTGGCAAGTTCACCACTACCGGCGCAATGTTGATGAGCGAAGCAGATGAACAACTGCTCAAGCAACAAGGAGTCAACTACGACTTCAAGACTCCCCAACCCAACTGGTTCACCAGTTTGTTGCCCATCTTCTTGCCATTCCTTCTCATCATCGGATTCTTCGTGTGGATGCAACGCCGCGCAATGGGCCAAGCCGGCAACATCATGTCGGTCGGTCGCAGCAAGGCAAAGGCATACCAAGCAGATAAGCCTTCCACCACGTTCTCCGATGTCGCAGGTTACGACGGCGTGAAGATGGAAATTAAAGAAGTAGTCGACTTCTTGCGTATGCCTGAGCGCTTCAAGGAAATTGGTGCTCGTGTTCCCAAAGGAATTCTTCTTGTAGGTCCTCCAGGAACAGGTAAGACACTTTTTGCACGCGCTGTTGCTGGCGAAGCAGGAGTGGGCTTTTTGTCCGTCACAGGATCGGACTTCATGGAGATGTTCGTCGGAGTGGGCGCAAGTCGCGTACGTGACCTGTTTCAACAAGCACGCAAGATGGGTAAGGCCATCATCTTCATTGACGAAATCGATTCCATCGGTCGCAAGCGTGGCGCAGGTCTCGGTGGCGGACACGATGAACGTGAACAAACTTTGAACCAATTGCTTGCCGAGATGGATGGCTTTGAAGCCACTGAAGGCATCGTGATTTTGGCAGCAACTAACCGTCCCGACATCTTGGACGCGGCACTTCTGCGCCCAGGTCGATTCGACCGACAAATCATTGTGCCTCTTCCCGAATTTGAGGAGCGGCTTGCAATCTTGAAGGTGCACTCACGCGATAAGCGCATGGGCTCTGATGTAGACATGGACACCATGGCAAAAGCCACCCCTGGAATGAGTGGTGCTGATCTTGCCAACTTGGTGAACGAAGCAGCTCTCTTTGCAGTGCGTCGTGGCTCTACATATATCGAGCGCATCGATTTCGAGAATGCACGCGACCGAGTAGTACTTGGTGCAAGTC
>JBIKSB010000160.1:0-3342 GCA_044348855.1 Ilumatobacteraceae bacterium
TCAAGGTTGGCCAGGTGGCGCTAGGCAAGGAAGCTTTCAAGCCCATCGTTGCATTGTGGTTCACCACGTTTGCACTTGTGCCTGGCATCTTGATGCCTGTGGAACAAGAACTTGGTCGTGCGTTGGCGCATCGACGTGCACTCCAACAAGGTGGACGACCAGTCGTACGCAGAATGCTCCCCCTTGCTGGCGGACTGACTGCACTGTTGGCCTTGGCAATACTTGTGGTGTCGCCGTACCTCACGCGCACCATGTTTGAGGGACACTGGATTGTCACCGCAGCATTGATAGTCACCGTGGTGGCCTATGCACCCATGCATCTCGCACGCGGAATCGCATCTGGATCTGGTCGCTTTGTGAGCTACGGCACCATCATGGGTGTCGATGGAGCCACACGCATCATTGCCGTGGTGGTGTTGTGGCAACTCAATGTCACCAGTATCGGTGCATATGCATTTGCTGTTGCACTCTCACCGTTGGTCGCAGTTGCCGCAGTAAGCACACGGGGTCAAACTCGCACAGAACCAGGCCCAGAAGCTACGTATTCAGAAATCACGCCGAATCTTGGCTGGCTCTTGCTTGGTTCAGTGATGGCTGCAGGGTTGGTAAATGCTGGACCACTTGGCGTAGATATCTTGGCGCGCTCTGATCAAGCTCAGCTTGTCACTGCATTCGGAAACGGTGTGTTGCTGTCTCGAGTTCCGTTGTTTTTGTTTCAAGCCGTACAGGCTTCGCTTCTACCTCGACTCGCACGCCTTGCCGCCAAGGGTGATCTTGACGAATTCCGCGAAGGTTTTTCATTACTTATGAAAGTAGTAATGGGCGTTGCATTGTTGGGTGTTGTGGGCTCATTTGCTCTTGGACCTTGGGCACTGGAGTTGGTGTACGAAGGCGGACTCGATCGACGCACATTGACCATCCTTGCTCTAGCAAGTGGCCTCTACATGATTGCGTTAGCCACCGCACAGGCAGTCATTGCACTGCACGGACATAGTTGGGTCGCACTTGGCTGGCTCTCTGCAATGGCAGTGTTCCTCGTAGTGACCACAGTGTCTAGTGATGACTTATTCCTGCGCGTGGAACTAGGACTAGTTGCAGGTTCGTTGACTGCTTGCATGATTTTTGGTTATGCATTGCGCACCCGAATCTTGGCTGGCGCAATTCCCGACGCAGAATCAATGCTCGACGGTGTACTTGACTCCCCTTTTGAGGGATAACCGAACTACTTCGACTGCCGTGCGGCTTCGATGTTGAGATCGTTCTTCACCATCATCTTGACCAATGAGGGGAAATCAACCTCGGGAATCCATCCCAATTGATTGCGTGCCTTTGAAGGGTCGCCAATCAACAGATCAACTTCTGCGGGACGGAAGAAACGTGGGTCCTGCTTCACATATGGACGCCAATCTCCCAAGCCAGCTTCTTCGAAAGCAAGTGTGAGAAATTCTTCAATGGAGTGAGTCTCGCCAGTTGCCACCACATAGTCATCTGGTTCGGGCTGTTGCAACATCATCCACATTGCGCGCACGTAGTCACCTGCATAACCCCAGTCACGTTTTGCATCGAGGTTGCCCATGACAAGTTCGCTCTCCAAGCCCAACTTGATGCGCGCTGCAGTGTTAGAAATCTTTCGCGTGACGAATTCAAGTCCACGACGAGGACCTTCATGGTTGAACAGAATTCCCGAGCATGCATAGATGCCGTAGCTCTCGCGATAATTCACGGTGATGTCATGCCCAAACACTTTCGCACAGCCATATGGCGAGCGAGGATGGAAAGGTGTGAGTTCTGTTTGTGGCACTTCGCGTACTTTGCCAAACATCTCTGAGGATGATGCTTGATAAAAACGGATGGGATTGTTCTGGGTTCCACCCACCATGCGAATGGCTTCCAACATCCGCAACACACCAAGGCCTGTGATGTTCGAGGTGAGCTCTGCTTGCCCAAATGAAATAGCTACAAAAGAAATGGCACCCAAGTTGTACACCTCGTCGGGCTGCACGTATTCCATGGCCGACACCAAACTGGTGAGATCGGCGAGATCGCCTGGGACAAGCTCAACGTAGGGAAATTCATCGCGAATCTGCAATGCGCGAGGGTTGTTCTGACCCTTGAGCATGCCGAAGACTTGATAGCCCTTGGAATGGAGAAATTCGGCCAGATGCTGACCGTCTTGACCTGTGATTCCGGTGATGAAAGCGCGGGGCATCGGAATTACCTCATTATGTAGCGATGATGGGACCTAGTGACGGTACCACCGCAGCCTGTCCACTGGGTGAACCTTCACCAAGATGACGCCCTACGCTTGCACCATGATTCTGGTGTTGGCAGGAGGTGTGGGGGCCGCGCGGTTCCTCAAAGGCCTTGTGCAGATTGCCCATCCCGCAGAGATTGTGACCGTTGTCAATACTGGAGATGACACCGAGCTCCACGGATTATCCATCTCTCCTGACATTGACACAGTCACCTACACCCTGGCCGACGCAATCGATCCCACGCGAGGGTGGGGGTTGCGGGATGAGACCTGGCGAGCCATGGAAGCCCTCGCCCGTTTTGAATCTGTGCGCCCCGAACTGTCACAGGCAGCACCTCGGTGGTTCAACCTCGGCGACCAAGACCTCGCCACTCATTTTTATCGCACCGCACGACTGCGCGAAGGTGCGACCCTCGCAGATGTCACCGACGAAATACGTCGCGCATTCGGCGTAGATGTACGCATCATGCCGATGAGTAACGACTCGGTGCGCACGCGTGTTCATCTTGAAAAAGAGACTGTGAGTTTTCAAGAGTATTTCGTGAAGTTGCAGCACAACGTGGCTGTAACGGGCGTGGAATTCCAGGGGGCCACAACTGCAACGTTTATCGATCTTTCACTCATCGACGATGCTGCACACATCATCATTGCCCCTTCGAATCCCATTGTGTCCATTGGGCCAATGCGTGCACTTCACGGATTAGACAATGCACTAGCGCAAGTGCGCCACAAAGTAGTTGCAGTCTCTCCCATTGTGGCGGGTACCGCACTAAAAGGGCCTGCTGATCGCATGCTGGTAGAACTTGGGCACGAGCCAACAGTGGTGGGTGTTGCTCGTCTCTACAAAGACATTTGTGCAACATTGATCATTGACCAACAAGACGCACATCTTGCAAGCGACGTGGAGAAAGAAGGGGTGCGCTGCATCGTGACGGACACAATCATGTCCCGACCTGGCGTCTCACAGACACTTGCCCAATGCGCACTTGATGCCACCAAGACACAAGGAGACAAATAATGGCCCGACTAATGGCATGGAGTGTGGAAGGAATCGGCGAGATCACACCGGGGACACAACTTGGTGATGT
>JBIKSB010000161.1:0-3341 GCA_044348855.1 Ilumatobacteraceae bacterium
TGCAGGGGTACCTGGGACTGCAAGCAATATCATCACCACGGTCTCCAGCGGATCGGTCATGGTGAGTTGGGAACTGCCATGTGATGGCGGATCACCTCTCACAAAAACAACAGTGTCAATTTTCCGTGGGTCCACACTCGTGCAACAGCGCACCATGGCAGCAGACGCAAAAGTTGCACGGTTCACCCGATTACAGAACGGTGTGCAATATCGAGTGCGTGTGCAGCATCACAATGCAGTAGGAGATGGTGCGCCCACTACTCGATGGAAAACTGTAACCGTGCGTTCGCTGCGTGCAGCCGAAACAATTCCCGTGCGCAGCATTGGTCGTTTCTCTGGAGATCTCACATTGAAATGGACTGTCAGCTCATCGAGTCGGAGCATCTGCAAAGTGTTGTCGAACCCCACACGTCTTCGTTTCTACAGAGCCGGTACATGTCGCGTGTCGATACGCACTAATGCAGGAGGAACCCCTGCAATTCATAACCTTCGCGTCAATTAATCGATTGAAGTTTTCCCCAGACCAGAGGTTTGGGAAATAAATCTCTGTCAAGTGCTTCACATTTGCTCCCTCGAGGAGTACCTTGCAAAAAAGGGAACCACTTTGGAGCCCACGGGCTCCGGAAGGAGGATGTGATGAGTCAACGTCATCGCAATCAGGACCTCGCGCCTGCCCCGCGAGCCGACTTACGGGCACACGCCCATAATGAGCGGCATCGTGTGCATAGCGAGCTACATCTCGTGGTGGAGGCCGTACAGCACGGCACCGAACCACTAGATGTCATAGAGCCGGGACAGGCCTGGAAACCTGTGCATCATCGAGACCCTATGAAGGCTCTTGAGAAAAGCCGTCGCCAGCCCTTTAAGCACTGGAAAACAAAGGATTGGAAACGACGCAAAGCTGTGCGTCGCGCACGTGCAATGGCGTGGGAATCGTTGGCTTAACGAATCCAGTTATTCACTAGTTCGTCGTGGCGTTCATGCCATTCTTCGACAGTGATGCCATAGCGCACGTGATCTTCCCAGACACCATTGATCTCTAGGAACCGTAACGCCAAACCTTCTTCGCGGATGTGAAGTTTTTCCATCACGCGGCGCGAGTTTGTGTTGCGCGGAATAATGCACACCTCGAGCCGATGAAGATTCATTTCTTCAAAGGCGAACTGGGCGAGAACTACAACTGCTTCCGACATTAATGAACGGCCTGCGCGCGCACGATCGATCCAATAGCCAATAGTGGCGGATTGAAAAGCACCGCGCACCACATTGTTCAGATTGATTTCACCAGCAAATGCGCCGTCCACAAAAATGCCAAATGCATATTGGCTACCCGCGAGTCGTTCACGATCTCGTGCTCCGCAGCGCGCTGCAAACACCTCACGGTTGATTTCGGGATCGGGGTGGTGGGAGAGACGTTGTGGTTCCCATACGGTCAACCAATCTCCATTACGCCGGCGCACCTCGCTCCAGCCATTGAAATCTTGTGGAACCAACGGGCGCAACACCACGCGACGACCGTAGAGACGAAGACCCACACTGGTGGGGCGAGCGGGGTGCATTGCCGTCATGATGTAGGCCCTCCACGCTCCATTACGCCATCAAGAAGATTTCTTGTGGAGACGATTATTTCATCAATATGCAGACGACGCATTGTCGCAACCAGGATGCAGCAACCCGCCACAATGATGTCGCTGCGCTCGGCTGGTAAGCCTGGGTTCAAGATGCGCTGACTGTGGTTCTCGGTTGCAAGGGTACGAAAGACATCCTCGGCTGCATCTTTGGTGAGAACAAAACCGTTGAGCACCGCATCGTCAAAATTTGCCAATCCAATCTCTACCGCGGCCACCGTGACAATGGTGCCAGCCACGCCCACCACGCGGCCAGGAGTTGCGAGTGCAGGAATATCACGAGTGATCTCTTCGAGTTCATCGGATACTGCGCCAATGAGATTGGTGAGATCTTCTGGTCGAGCGGGATCCCGACTGAGATGTGATGATGTGGCCGTCACGGCACCAAAAGGAATGCTTGCTGACATCTCTGGGCTGTCAAAGCCAATGATGTATTCAGTGCTTCCACCGCCAATGTCAATGACCAAAGTGGAACCGTCTATGCGAGGCAGGCCTGAGACTGCGCCCGCAAAAGAAAGTTGTGCTTCTTCTTTTTCGGAGAGCACCTCAATGGGTAATCCAGTGGAGCGCATTACTAGATCAAGAAAATCTGCAGTGTTGCGGGCACGCCGACACGCTGCAGTTCCGGTGAGGATGATGTCTGTGGCACCTAGTTGTTGAGCGGTGTGGATGTGTTGTGTGATTTTGTCTGTGGTGCGCTGCATCGCATCTGCAGACAACACGCCTGTCTCGTGCAATGATTCGCCAAGGCGAGTAGCTGCGATGATGCGTTGCACATCTTTACCTTGTGCGTCACGCACCAAGAGATTTGTGGATTGTGTTCCAATGTCAATAACGGCGCGTGTCATGGGCGTTGTGTCCGTGAAATAGTGCGTTCATCTAGTTGGTCGGCGACCCATTGGCCCACGGGGTCATCGCCACCAGCCAGCCAATAGGCAAAATGTGCATGTAAACATTTCACGCCGCGGCGAGTTCCACCTACGCCACCAGTGGGACGTGGGCCCTCATGGGAGTCGGCAATAAACACATCGCGCTCGTGTGCGTATCGCTGATGAATAGCGTCAATGGTGTCCAGGCCAATCAGTGCTTCCACAACATCAATCGTGGAATCAGCCTCAAGAGTGCTGACTCCAATGACATCTCGGCGGCCCACCAGCCAATACAACGTGGGCATCGGTGTGTTGTCATGCAACAACGGTGCATTCATTAACACCACAGGCGCACCATGTTCATCACGCACCACCACACGAAAATCACCTTGAGGTGTGCGACCGATGAGTGCAGTCACTGCATCAATATCGGCACCCGTGGGTGTTGTGCCGGGCAAGGTCATGTCATCGCAGAACAAAAAACGCAAGAACTGCGACCACCACGATGGCAACAGGAATTGCGCGCTTTGCAATGGCACCAGTGGAGACAGACAAAAGATTGAGCGCCTCGGCCTCTGGTGCATCAATCTTGCGCACAACAGGTTCACTGGTGGTTGCTTCCTGTGCACCGGTCGGTGCTGCAGTAGGAATCTCTGCATCAGCAGCTGCAGGCGTTGCAGTGTCGGTTGCGGGCGAGGTAGCGGGTTGTTCTGCAATAAGAACATTGAGGTTCTCTACGAACTGAGCGAGAAGTTTGTTGCTGATGTCGGCCATGGTGCCGCGTCCGAACTGTGCGACTTTGCCTGTGATGGAAAGATCGGTGTTCACAACAACTGATGTCGAA
>JBIKSB010000162.1:0-3338 GCA_044348855.1 Ilumatobacteraceae bacterium
TCGGCGCGCATGCCTGGGGCAAGCGTGCCTCGGTCAGTTACTCCCATCACAGCAGCAGTTTCAGATGTCTGTAAGCGGACGGCCTCTTCAATTTCCAGGCGAGGTCCACGCTGGCGATCTCTGGCCCAATGGGTTAACAGATATGTAGGGATGGAGGCATCACAGATCATGCGCACATGTGCTCCACCATCACTGAGTCCATTGATGGCTGCAGGATGCGTCAACATCTCGTAAATGACATCATGGTTTTCACCGACGTAGTTCAATGTGGGAAACATCAACGATGCAGTGCCTCCCTGTGCATTGAGCAAGTCGTACGCCATCTCAAAAGTGGAAACGCCAGCGCTCTCGGCAAGTGCTTTCACTGACATCTCATGAGTAGGTTCGTAATCCACGTTGTCGCCCATGGAATACAACAAGTGGGGAATCATTCCCAACGCGGGTCCTAGTCCATCGAATTGCACGCTTGGGTCAGAGGCGATATCGGTTTCTGAAAGAATCTTTTCGCGAACATCTGCTCGTGCCAGTTCGTGACGCAGATCATCAAGCGAAAGTGATGACGCAAGTTCGATAAATGTGGGCCGCTTGGTGAATGGGTGATAACCCGCCCAATTGATCATCATGCCGAAAGGTCGCGCAGCAACTTGTGGTCGCAAGTAGCCACCTTTTGCAAGAACATCACTGGAAAAGTCGAGCGCATATTTCCATGCATCGGGCATTGTCATGTACTGCAACAACAGATAGGTGACTTTGAGATCGGTACGCAATGCAAGATCTCCCATCCACTCCATCTCTTCTTTCATTCCCATGGTGGGTTGATTGCCGCCGTCGGGAAGTACTTCGGGTGCAACTTCGAATATTCCGCCACCACCTGCAACTAATGCGTCGGCCAGCGCGTTGAGCTCTTCGCTGTTTGCAAAAGTTCCAGGAACTGGTTCTCCATCTTTTGCTTTGTGTCCCATTGTGCGACTGGTAGAAAATCCGATGGCGCCAGCTTCGCGTGCTTCTCGCACGATGCGTGCCATCTCATTGATGTCGTCTGCTGTCGCATCTTCGTTGCGTGCACCACGTTCTCCCATCACGTAACCGCGTACAGCGCCATGGGGAACATACGCGGCAACATCTACGGCGTAACGTCGCTGATCAATTGCATTGAGATATTCCGGAAAGGTTTCCCACTCCCAGGTGATTCCTTCATGTAGTGCAGTTCCTGGAATGTCTTCAACGCCTTCCATTAGTTGTACAAGCCATTCCTCTTTGCCTGGTCGAACTGGTGCAAACCCCACACCACAGTTACCCACGACCACTGTGGTGACTCCGTGTGCACTCGATGGCTCGAGCAAAGTATCCCAACTCACTTGACCGTCGTAGTGGGTGTGAATGTCAATAAAGCCCGGGGTAACCAGCAAACCTGTGGCATCAATTTCTTCGTGTGCGTCTGCGTCAATGCGACTCTCCATCTGTGCGATGAGCCCGTCGCGGATTGCAATATCGCCGACCCAACGTGGTGCGCCCGTGCCATCGACGATGGTGCCGTTGCGAATGATGATGTCAAACATGATCTACCCCCTGTGGGCATGGTAGCCGTCT
Organism: Ilumatobacteraceae bacterium; assembly: GCA_044348855.1. Taxonomy (GTDB): domain Bacteria; phylum Actinomycetota; class Acidimicrobiia; order Acidimicrobiales; family Ilumatobacteraceae; genus UBA2093. Next base: position 1,591 of record JBIKSB010000162.1, read on the forward strand.
AGGGCGACTGGAATTCTCTTGGAATCACACCAACTTCGACTCTCGGTATCTAGGCGTTGCTTCCTAGTATCAACAGGAGAGACAAGGGGGCACTATGGCTCTAACCGAGACAGCGACACCAGGAATAGGCCAGAAGATGGAACATTTCGATGTCTTGATTGTGGGGGCAGGCATCTCTGGGGTGGGTACGGCCTTTCATATGAAAGACCAAGCTCCAGATAAGAGTTTTGTCGTTCTAGAGGCCTATGAAACTTTTGGTGGAACGTGGCACATGCACAAGTACCCAGGCGTTCGTTCAGACTCAGACCTCTACACCTTTGGCTATCGCTTTAAGCCATGGACGGGCACACCAATTGCATCATCTGCTGAAATCAAGAAGTACATGGGAGAGGTGATTGAAGACAATCATCTCGACGAACACATTCGTTATCGTCATCGCATCACTGGCGCCTCATGGTCAAGTGCCGATAATCGTTGGACTGTAGATGTCACAAACCTGGCCACACAAGAGCAGTTCCAGATGAGTGCGAATTTCCTCTGGATGTGTCAGGGCTATTACAAGCACGCCGAGGGATATACCCCCGAGTGGCCGAACATGTCCTCGTTTAAGGGTCAGATTGTGCACCCGCAAACATGGCCCGATGACCTTGATTACAAAGACAAGCGAGTTGTTGTCATTGGCTCGGGTGCAACTTCTGCAACTTTGGTTCCTGCAATGGCAAAAGATGTTGCCCACATCACCATGTTGCAGCGTTCACCTACATATTTCGTTCCCGGACGAAATGCGAATGAACTGGCAGACACTCTTCGTCAATTAGAGATTGATGAAATGTGGATTCACGAAATTGTGCGTCGCAAAGTGCTCTTTGATCAGAAGGTCATTGCAGATCTTGGCTTTCAGCAGCCAGAGTTTTTGAAGGAGCAGTTGTTAGAAGGAATTAAGCCACTGCTTCCCGAAGACTTCGACATGAAGCACTTCACTCCGAGTTATCGCCCATGGCAACAACGTCTTGCCTTCGTTCCTGATGGTGATCTCTTTGCCGGCATTAAATCCGGCAAAGCAAGTGTGGTGACCGATGAAATTGAAACGTTTAACGAAAACGGCATTCTCACCAAGGGTGGTGTGCAATTAGATGCCGACATCATTGTGACAGCCACAGGTTTTCATCTTTCGGTGCTGGGAGATATTCCCTTTGTTGTAGATGGCAAACCATTGGAGTGGAGCCAGACCGTGACATATCGCGGGATGATGTTCACTGGCGTTCCCAATCTTGCATGGGTGTTTGGATATTTCCGAGCAAGTTGGACTCTGCGAGTGGACATCATGGCCGACTTCGTCATGCGCATGTTTGCATTAATGGAGAAAAAGGGCGCTCACAAAGTGACGCCGCAATTGCGTCCTGAAGATGCCGATATGGAAATTGGTCCGTGGATGGATCCCGAGAATTTCAACCCGAACTATCTGATGCGTGCACAACATCTGATGCCAAAGTCGGGCAAGAAAGATGAATGGATGCATAACCAGGATTACTGGCTAGAAAAAGACATTCTTCCTAACGCAGATCTGGAAGATGGTTGCCTGCGATTTGAGTAGCAGTTAGCCCTGGTGTGCGGGGCAGATGCCAATCTTTTTGTAATGGCACCAGTTGCACAGAGTTGTCACATTGCAGATGAATTCGCCCGTGTCGCATGCCTTGTCCAGGTTTTCTTTGGTTTCCACGATGGTGCCTTTAGCAATAGACAACTTC
>JBIKSB010000163.1:0-3328 GCA_044348855.1 Ilumatobacteraceae bacterium
ATCTTTGGACTGCAGGCGTATTGGACAAGATTTTGGCTCATCAAGTTGAGCTCGGTAAAAAATCACTTGCTGAACTTGTGACACACTCTTCCTAAATGGCCGCGCAACACTCATCGGATTCACAAGTGAGCTTGGCTCACAAAATTGCAGAAGTGATGAATGTGGGTGAAGTACATCACCTTCGTCGTCTCTCTGGTGGTGCTTCTCGAGAAACATGGGAATTTCATGTGGGGCAAGAGCGCTTTATTCTTCAACGTGTGCGCCCGCAGCGCCCAGGTGGATTGGGCAGTGAAGCGGGTGTCTTGCGTGTGGCGTTTGAGCACGGGGTTCCCGTACCAGAGTTAGTTGTTGACGGCTCAGTCTCTGTTGCACTCGAGCGTCCTTTCATGATTGTGAAGGCAGTGGCAGGAGAAACAATTGCTCGAAAGATTCTGCGTGATGAACAATTCACTCATGCAAGACAACAATTAGTGCATCAACTAGGTGTCGCAGCTGCACGTCTTCATCAAGTACCCACAACCGAACTGCCCCCACTTGTAGTGGAAGACCAATTAGCGATGTACCAACAGATTTTGGTAGATCTTGGCGAGCCTCACCCCGTGTTTGACATTGCCTGCCGCTGGTTGGCAAGAAATCGGCCTGATTCCACGGCAACTTCTTTGGTGCATGGAGACTTCCGACTTGGCAATGTTGTGGTGGGGCCAGATGGTCTCGAAGCAATTCTTGACTGGGAACTAGCTCACTTGGGTGACCCAATGGAAGATTTAGGTTGGCTGTGCGTGCGTGCATGGCGCTTTGGTGGGCCCGAACCAGTGGCAGGACTTGGTACATACGACGCATTGTTTGATGCCTACGCAGGTGAGTCTGGTCTACGTCCCGATCGAGAAGTGGTGCGTTGGTGGGAGATATTGGCCACATTGAAATGGGGCATCATGTGCATTGTGCAAGCCAATACTCACTTGTCCGGAGTGTCGCGTAGTCATGAGTTAGCTGCCATCGGTCGGCGAGTGTGTGAAAACGAGTATGACCTAATTCGACTCTTAGAGGAGGTGCAATAGTGAGTTCACCACATGACCGACCCACAGTTGATGAGTTGTTGGAATCTGTTCGAGAATGGCTCGAACGCGATGTGACTCAATCCTCTGATCCGCGAATCGCATTTCACGCGCGAGTTGCTGCCAACATTATTGAAATTGTGCGGCGTGAAAACTCATCTGCCATTGAAGTAAATGCGCGTAATGATGAATTGTTGACAAGTCTGGGAGTGGACAATGAGCAAGAACTCGTCGACAAGATTCGCACAGGTCTCTATGACGAGAATCTGCTTGAGATGTTGCAGAAACTCCGTCCCGTAGTTGAAGACAAAGTAGCTGTAGCTAATCCGAAGTATCTCTATTGAGACTTTGGTCGGGACTTTGACGTAATGGCAACGGGCTGACCTGCAGCCAATTGTCCACATGCAGCGGCAATGTCGGTTCCTCTGTTTTGACGAGTAGTGGCATTAACGCCCAAGCGCCGTAACAACTGCTCAAACGCAGCGACACGTGCAGGTGGGCTTCCCACAGTGGGCCAACCTGGTGTGGGATTCAATGGAATGAGATTGACATGAGCAGATGGACTCAGTTGCAGGCATAACTCAGCCAGTTCATGTGCATCTCTGTCGGTGTCATTGACTTTGTCAATGAGTGCCCATTCAAAAGTGACGCGTCGCCGTTTTGCGGCGAGATAATCCTGACAGGCCGCAATGAGGTCGGCCAAGGGATAGCGCGTGTTAATGGGTACAAGTTCATTGCGTAAGTCATCGCGTGCTGCATGAAGTGATACCGCGAGGTTTACGGGCAAGGGTCGTGTTGCAAGTGTGCGAATACCTGGGATGATTCCCACGGTGGACACGGTGATGTGACGTGCAGAGATACCAATGTCGCCGTGGATACGTTCAACTGCACCCCACACTGCAGGTTCGTTGGCGAGGGGTTCGCCCATACCCATGAACACGATGTTGTCTATGCGTCGACCACGTAGTTGGGCTTCATGTGCCGAACGCACTACTTGTTCAACAATTTCACCCACGCTGAGATGTCGATGAAAACCCGCTTGTCCAGTTGCGCAAAACCCGCAACCCATCGCACATCCTGCTTGAGTGCTCACACACACGGTGGCGCGGTCACGATAAAACATCAATACGGTCTCAATGGGGTAATTGCCCTCAACTAGATGCCATAGAAATTTGACTGTGTCTTCATTGTCTGTGCTCACACGTTTGATCTCAATAAGCGACGAGGGGAGTACCTCGGCAAGTCGGGTACGAAGTGCAGAAGGCAATGTAGAGATGTCAAAAGGTGTCTGAAACTGCTGGTACAGCCCGGTCCATAATTGATCGATGCGGTAACGAGGTTCGCCATGAAGAATCTCGGTGAGTTCCTCGCGAGTGGGGTCATACAAAGTTTTCATGAGGTGGCCTTCTCGGCGGCAATGTTGCCCACAAAAGAATGTTCTTCGTGATGAACACTAAAGCCCAAGGAGCCATACATAGCAACTGCCGATGTGTTGTCTGCATCCACATACAGCATCGCTTGCTCGGCGCCATTGTGGAATGCGGCATCGAGGCCAGCTATTGCCGTCTTTCGGCCAAGACCTTGACCGCCTAGTTCGGGTTGAACTGCAATCACGTAAATCTCTCCCATGGTGGCGGAGTTGTCATGATGCATTTTTGTCCAGCAGAAACTTGCCATCAACCCGTTGCGTCGGTGCACGCGAAAACTAGAAGCATCGAACCATTCTTGCTGCATGCGAGATCTGAGGGTCTCCATTGTCCAGCCGCCTTGTTCGGGGTGTCGTGCAAATGCAGCATTGTTGAGATCTAACCACTGCTGTTCGTCGCGACCAGGTTGGAATGGGTCGGTGTGGAAATCAGATATCTCTGCAACGACTGAGGGCTCAAGGGGTAGTGGTCGCCGCATCTGTAAGAGACGGCGACCCGGTTGCAGGCCGACTGCCTCGGCAATTTGTTTATGGGCGCGACTGGGCTCAAAGACCCACCAGTGCACCTGACCGCCTCCTTCGGTGGCCACGATGTCTAAGGCAGCAGTCATCATCTCTGGGGCAATCTCTAGCGAGTCGTACCGATAGTGAGGGTGCACAATCAAATCAATGGCCCATGATTCGTTCCCTCGTGAGACTTGGCAGTAGCCCACGATGTGTGAACGTCCTTCTTCACGGGCGATGATTCCAGCGAAGCCTGCTCGACCTCCGTCGCGCAGGTCAAGCCAGAGGTGGTCATTGAGGGGGCGCGTGCCATCAGCACGCCTTGCGTCTTCGATCAAGGCAG
>JBIKSB010000164.1:0-3323 GCA_044348855.1 Ilumatobacteraceae bacterium
AACATCTGCTTTTGCTTTGCTCACTCCCGCAGCAACTGTGCCGACTCCTACTTCGGCCACCAACTTCACATGCACACGCGCCAATGGGTTGGCGTTCTTCAGGTCATGAATAAGTTGCTTGAGGTCTTCAATGGAATAGATGTCATGGTGAGGTGGGGGACTAATCAGACCCACGCCAGGTGTGGAATAACGCGTCTTTGCAATCCACGGATACACCTTGTGACCAGGCAACTGACCACCTTCGCCAGGCTTTGCACCTTGGGCCATCTTGATCTGAATGTCGTCGGCATTGACGAGATATTCACTGGTCACACCGAAACGACCAGAGGCCACTTGCTTGATAGAAGATCTTTTTGAATCGCCATTTGCCATCGGAATGAAACGCTCTGCGTCTTCGCCGCCTTCACCAGTGTTGCTCTTGGCTCCAATGCGGTTCATTGCGATCGCCAATGTTTCGTGAGCCTCGGCAGAAATGGATCCATAACTCATTGCACCGGTCGAGAATCGCTTCACAATTTCTGACACAGGTTCCACTTCATCGATGGAAATTGCAGGGCGTGCATCTGTACGCAATGCAAAAAGACCACGCAAGGTGGCAAGGTGCTTGGCTTGGTTGTCCACTTCGCTCGTGTACTGCTTGAAGATGTCATAACGACCAGCTCGCGTGGAGTGTTGCAAGCGATACACAGTTTCAGGATTAAAGAGGTGGTACTCCCCTTCACGTCGCCACTGATACTCACCACCCAATTCAAGGCGTCGATGCGCACGAAGGTCTGGGCGCTTCGGATGAGCGGTGGCATGACGACTTGCGACTTCGGCTGCAATCTCATCGAGACCAATTCCACCCAAACGCGACACGGTGCCAGTGAAGAACTCCTCGACTAATTCTGTAGACAATCCAATTGCCTCGAAAATCTGTGCACCTGTGTAGGACGCAACAGTCGATACACCCATCTTGGACATCACCTTCAAGATTCCCTTGCCTGATGCCTTGATGTAGTTCTTGAGTGCCTTGTGTACATCGGTGCCGCCAAGGCCATACATGCCTGCACCATCGTCGGCATTGATCATGTGCTCAATGGATTCAAAAGCCAAATAAGGATTGATGGCGCCGGCGCCAAAGCCCACAAGCAATGCCATGTGATGCACTTCGCGCGCATCGCCACACTCCACCACAAGACCTACCTGAGTGCGAGTCTTGTTGCGGATGAGATGATGATGTACCGCACTTGTCAACAACAGCGATGGAATCGGTGCGTACACCTCATCGGAGTTGCGATCGGACAACACAATGATGCGTGCACCTTGTGTAATCGCTTCTGATACCTCGGTGCGTACTGCATCAAGCGCGGTGCGTAACCCTTGTCCTCCATCGGCGACGCGATAGAGGCCGCTGACTACAACTGCAGCAAGGTGCGGATGAGTTCCGTCATCGTTGATGTGGATGATCTTTGCGAGATCGTCGTTATCGATAATGGGGAATGGCAAGAGAAGTTGACGGCAACTCTCTGGTCCAGGCGTCAAAAGATTGGCTTCTGGGCCAATGTTTGTTCCCACTGCTGTCACTACTTCTTCACGAATGGCATCCAACGGTGGGTTAGTTACTTGAGCAAACAATTGCTGGAAATAATCGAACAACAAGCGTGAACGTTCGGACAACACTGCAATAGGAGTATCTGTACCCATGGAGCCGATGGGCTCAGTTCCTGTCTTTGCTGTAGGAGCAAGAATGACTTTGAGTTCTTCCTCGGTGTAGCCAAACATTTGCTGGCGACGCAACACGCTGTCGTGACTGTGCACTACGTGTTCACGTTGGGGAAGTGAATCCAACTCGGTCAATCCATCTTGCAGCCACACACCGTAGGGATGTTGTGCTGCAAGTTCAGACTTAATCTCTTCATCTTCAATGATGCGACCTTGGGCGGTGTCCACCAAGAACATACGACCTGGTTGCAAACGTCCCTTGCGGATAATGCGCGACTGTTCAATGTCGAGCACGCCCGCTTCACTAGCCAGAACAACAAGGTCATCGTCTGTTACCCAATAGCGTCCGGGACGCAATCCATTGCGGTCCAGTACTGCACCAATCACTGTGCCGTCAGTGAAACAGACGTCAGCTGGGCCATCCCATGGTTCCATCATCGTGGAGTGGAAGCGATAGAAATCACGACGCTGTGTGCCCATGCGATCATTGTTTTCCCATGCTTCAGGAATCATCATCAACAACGCATGAGGCAAGGATCGCCCACCAAGGTGAAGCAATTCCAGCACCTCATCAAAGCTTGCGGAGTCACTCATGCCGGGTGTGCAGATAGGAAATGCACGATCAAGGCCAGGAATCACGCTGCTTTGCAACATTGCTTCGCGTGTGCGCATCCAGTTTCTGTTGCCTTGCACGGTGTTGATCTCGCCGTTGTGCGCAATAAAGCGATACGGGTGTGCCAGTGGCCACGAGGGAAAGGTATTAGTAGAAAAACGACTGTGCACGAGCGCCAACGAAGACTCCATGCGCTCATCCCATAGATCGGGGAAGAACTCGCCTAATTCAGGCGTCGTCAACATGCCTTTGTAGACCAAGGTGCGCGATGACAAGGAAGAAAAGTATGTCCGCATCTCACCAGTGAGTTCATGTTCGATGCGCTTGCGCACAATGAACAACTTGCGATCTAAAGCGATGTCAGTAGCGCCTTGTGGGTCATCGACGAAGAACTGACGGAATGTGGGCATGACAGCACGAGCCGATGCACCCAAACATGCGGGCTCCACCGGTACTTCACGCCATCCCAATGTGCGCAGACCTTCTTCACGCACAATGTCTTCTACGCGAGCAACCGCAGTGGCAACGTTTTCCGAAGACTGAGGCAAAAATGCAAGACCTGCTGCGTAGGCGCCAAGAGGAGGAAGCGAAAATCCTGCCACTACCCGAAAGAATGCATCGGGTATCTGAATGAGGATTCCTGCTCCGTCACCAGTTTCCGCTTCTGCACCCGTGGCGCCGCGATGCTCCATATTGCATAAGGCGGTGATGCCCAAGGTGACAATCTCTCGACTGCGCACGCCTTTGATGTTGGCCACAAAAGACACACCGCAGGCATCGTGTTCGAAGCGTGGGTCATACAGACCGTGAGCGAGGGGAAGATCGGGGTTCATAAATGTCGTGTCCTTAGGCCTGGAACTGTGCATGCGCACAGCGGAGAATCTTGATGATTTCTCCCGGGACGACATTGGCCCGAGCAACAGATAACGCTATCGGGCTAGTAGGGCCCTGCACAAACCATTTACATGACAGAAACGACACTTGCCCCCACGGCTGAGCTGGCTGA
>JBIKSB010000165.1:0-3317 GCA_044348855.1 Ilumatobacteraceae bacterium
GCGATGTCCATCGACACGACGGTACTCGCCACTAGGGTGTCTACATGCGCATCACAGCTGCCGATGTGTCACGCGCAGTGTCGGGAACACTGGTTGGACAGGACGTGCAGGCTCAAGGATGCGCCTTTGATTCCCGAATTCTGGAGCCCCATCAAGCCTTTGTGGCCATTGTGGGAGACCGTGACGGTCATGAATATCTCGCGGACGCACGTGACCGGGGTGCTCGGTTTGCACTTGTGCAAAGAGGTCGCAGCATTGAACGCCTGACGTGTGTGGAAGTTGATGACACAGTGGTTGCGTTGGCTGCGGTGGGTCAGATGTGCCGGGCACAACTCAATGATGCAGTTGCCCAACGTGTAGTGGGAATTACAGGATCTGCGGGCAAGACAAGCACCAAGAATGCAGTTCGCGCCGTATTGGAAGCAGGCTTTGCACATGTCTATGCCTCCACACAATCGTTGAACAACGACATCGGGGTGCCCATCACCGTCATTAATGCCCCCGACAACTGTGATGCGCTCATCGTAGAGATGGGTATGCGTGGCTTTGGAGAGATCGAGAGATTGTGTGAGGTAGCGCGGCCCACTATTGGTGTCATTACCAATGTGGGGGATGCACATTCCGAGCGGGTAGGTGGCCTCGATGGTGTCGCTCGGGCGAAGGGTGAACTCATTGAATCACTTCCCGAAAATGGCACTGCCATTTTGAACGTAGATGACGCACGAGTGGCCGCAATGTCATCGCGTACATGGGCCAGTGTGATGACCTACGGATCTTCGTTGGGTGCTGATGTGCGCTGGACAACATTAGAAATTTTGACAGACGGGCGAGCGCGCACACGTTTCGACTATGACGGCGAATCGGTAGAGGCAACACCACGACTTCCTGGCGCGCATATGGCAGCCAATGCTGCCGCTGCTATTGCGGTAGGTATTACCGCTGGCATGACACTTGAAGCATGTGGATCAGGAATTGGCCGCGAAGAGTCTGAAGCGGGAAGAGTCATCTGGCGTGATGGTGTCGCAGGTGCTCGCATTTTGGATGACACCTATAACGCGAATTCTTCATCGATGATTGCGGCACTACATGTGCTTGCGCGCAGTGATGCGCGTCGTCGCTACGCGGTTCTGGGGCAGATGTTTGAATTGTCGGAACCACAGAAAGCGCATCGCCATATTGCGGAAGTGGCACAAGATCTAGGAATAGAAGTCATTGCTATTGACACTGACTTATACGGGGTCGAGCCAGCTGTGCTCAGTGATGTGGTTGCGCGTCTTGCGCTTCAAGAAAATGATGCTGTTCTTGTCAAAGGTTCACGTGCTGCACGTATGGAACGTATCGTGGCATTATTGACAGGCTCTTAGGCCGGTTGAGAATCTTTTTCGCGTGCATCAATTGCTTCGATGTTGCACCACCAGGCAAGAAACAAAGCCCATAATGATCCGAAGTAGAGCACATAGCGAGCGTCACCTAACGCATCCATGATTGGTCCAAAAATAATGTTCCCCAGTGGCACCGTGCCACCAAATGCCATAAACCACAAAGACAGAACTCGTGCACGAACTTCAAGTTCTAGTCGACTTTGCAACACTGTCATCAGCGCTGTTGTGGTGGAGAAATAAGACGTTCCCAAGATAAAGCCAGTAACGAACGCAAGTGGCGTGTTCGGGGCTGAGGCAAAAAGCACAAGCGCCACTGCGAAATACACAAAACCAAATCGAGCTGTTTTTCTCTTGTCTACAGCAGACAGCACTGATCCAATCGAGAGAGCTCCAAACATTGCACCTAGACCCCATGTGGCATACAGCCATTTGTAGGTAGGTGAGTCGGCTGCAATGTCGAAGGTCATTTCAGCAACGGCAGGAAAGAGTCCGACGAATGGGAGACTCAAAAGAGAGAAAGAGAACATCGTCAAAAGAATTCTTCCGACTGCTTTTCGTGACTTGGCAATGCGTAGCCCCAGTGTGAATGACTTGAATCCCTTCTCGGAAGTTCTGGTGGCCGCAGGTAGAGCAATGCGAAGAACGGCCGTCATCACGATGAGATAGGTGCTCGCATTTATGAAGAAGATGACATGGGTAGCAACGCCCAAGTTCATCAACAATGCCGCGAGGATAGGACCAAGTACTCGGGAGCCATTCACGGAGGCCGACGACAAGCTGATTGATCCTCCGAGATCTTGTGGTTTCACCAAACTGGGAAGCACCGCAGAGAACGCGGGCGCATTGAAAGAATTCCCGATACCGACGGTCAATTGTGCGAGAAAGAGAATGAGCAATGATCCGTCAAAAGAAGTGAAGATGCCAAGAAGAATCGATCCGGCCATCTGGATACTTTGAGCAAAGACCAGCCATTTTTTTCTTTCAAACTTGTCCGCCATGACCCCGGCGGGAATGGAAAGCAAAAGCAAGGGTCCAAGTTGTGCAAACACGAAAAGCGCCACGACCGATGCGCTGTCGGTGCGTGCATAGATGTACGCAGGGAGCACTACTTGTTGCATCCATACGCCCACACTCGATGTCACGCTCGAGAGCCACATCATCCGAAAATCTCTGTAGGACAACGCGGCCCGAATAGTTCCGGGCTTAGGGGTCTTTTTGACAGATGGGGTGGAAGGCTCAGAGGACATACAGGGGGTGAGACAGACGCTACTTGTTGTCGGTGCTCTCGTGCTGCCTGGAATCCATGCTCCAGGACTCTGTGGAGTACATAATGAGATACATGGATAACGACACCACTCCCACCGTCATTCCAGGGCGACGTGCAACTGATGAATCATGTCGCACAAAATTCGGAGTGTTTCCTGAATGTCCGTTATGTGGGGGAGACCTCACCGCAGAACATGCTCACTTCAAGTGTTTCTCTTGTGGTTGGCGTGATAGTTGTTGCGATTAACTCGCAATTTCTTTAGTGGCCAGCTTCACATCGAATAGGTAGACGTGAGGGGCCAAAGATGCCCACAGAAGAAGGTTTGTATTCTGGTTCGCCGTCTAGTGCCAGTTTGGGTAGTCGCTGCGACAAGATAACGAGTGCCTCTTGAAGTTCGGCACGAGCCAATGATGCGCCGAGGCAGTAATGAATTCCTGCACCAAAACTCAATTGTGGCTGTCCTACTGGTGGTCGTGTGATGTCGAATTCCTCTGGTTCTGGGAAAACATTTGCATCAAAATTGCCAGAACTCATTGAGACAGACATAAATGTTCCCTTAGGAAAGAACACGTCGTTGTATTCGATGTCTTCGGAGGCAAAACGAACTGTTCCACCTACTGCACCGATGTAGCGCATAGTTTCTTCCACCGCACGCGGGGCAAGAGATG
>JBIKSB010000016.1:0-12078 GCA_044348855.1 Ilumatobacteraceae bacterium
CAATGACCCAGCAACATCTCCCCACTCCACCAGAACAACTGCACCCATGTCGGCTTGCTCGCGTAAACCTAAGTCTTCTATCTCGCCCATGCTGGTGAGTCGATACAAATCTGCATGCACCACAGGCACTCGACCCGATGCATACGAATGCACAAGAGTAAAAGTGGGAGACGACACTGCATCGGATTCACTCACCCCGAGTGCGCGACATAGAGCCACAGTGAAGGCAGTTTTTCCCGCACCCATTTCTCCCGCCAACACCACTACATCACGTGCGCGAACAAGAGTTGCACATGCTGCGGCAATTTCTGCTGTGTCTGCAGGCGATGTCGAACGACATGTGATCACACGTACCGCCGATGGATTCGAGAACTAATTCCGCACACAATTTCATATCCGATAGTCCCGGTAGCACGCGCCCAATCATCGGCTGTCACCACATGGTCACCTTGACGTCCAATGAAGACAACTTCATCACCCACTGTGACAGCAGAGTCAGACCCGCAATCAATCATCACCTGATCCATGGTGACTGTTCCGGCAAAACGCCTTGGTACACCATTAATCAGCACTGGAATATCGGTTGCACCAAGAGCACGAGGAATACCGTCGGCATAACCCATGGGCACAGTGGCAATCAAACTTGCCTGTGCGACGGGGCGACGTAGTCCATACGACACTGCATCGTTGGCTTCAATCCATCGCACTGCAGAGACTTTTGCTTTCAGCGACATTGCCGGAATCAGGCCTGCACAAAGTGCATCAACTCCTTCACCAGGGGTGAGTCCATATGTGGTAATTCCAGTGCGTACCAATGTGAAGCGACTGTTCTCGGCGGCAAGTGCAGCTGCACTATTGGCTGCGTGAACAAGCGGTGGGGTGATGCGTGCTGTAGCTAAATCGTCCAACGTAGAAAGAAATGTGTTGAGTTGACGTGCATTTGCTTCGTGTTCTGGTTCGTCTGCAACAGCAAAGTGTGTGAACACTCCCTCAATTTCTAGTGAAGGAAATGATGTAATGAATTTGGCCAACATCACTGCTTCATCTGGTGCAACTCCGACGCGATGCATTCCAGTATCAATCTTGAGATGCACCTTGACTACACGCTGCGCGGTGGCCGCTGCATTGGCAATAGTTGCTGCACCACGAGTGCTCGTCACAGTGGGTGTTAATCCATACCCCACTATCAACTCGGCTAACTCTGCAGGTTGTTCCGAGAGAATGAGTATGGGTGCAGTAATGCCCGCACGACGGAGCACAACTCCTTCATCAACAATTGCGACGCACAAGCCAGTTGCACCAGCTTTCAATGCGGCTTGTGCAACAGCTACGGCGCCATGGCCGTAGGCGTCGGCTTTCACCACTGTCCATACTTGAGCGGGTGCCACGCGTTGGGCAACAATTGCCACATTGTGCTGAATCAGGCCAGTGTGCACTTCTGCCCACGCCCAACGAGTAGAGAAATCAATCGACATCGTGTACCAACTTTGACATAATCTCGCCGAGCACAGAGACAACGTCACGTGCGATGACGCCTTCTTGTGCGCACGACGACCCAGCTAACCCATGAATATGGACTCCTGCCACCGCGGCAAGAAACGGATCAAGTCCACGAGCAATACATGCACCAATGATTCCCGCCAACACATCACCACTTCCAGCAGTGGCCAATCGCTCGTCACCTGCAGTAGAGAGAAACACATCTCCCATCGGATTACTGACAATGGTGGTAGGCCCCTTGCGCACTACAACACACTGAGTTTTTTCGGCAAGTACACGTGTTGCAGCGATGCGATCAGGATGGCTGGCATCACCGCCCAACATGGCGAATTCTCCATCATGTGGTGTCAGGACCGTGGGTGCAGTTCTTCCCAATAACACCGAGTGACCACCGTTGGGATCAACTGCTGCAACTAAACCGTCACCATCAACCACTGTGGGCACATCACACTCACGCAACACCGCACGTACTTCCACGCCAATGTCATCACCACGACCCAGACCTGGACCCATGACGAGACACGCGAAGCGATGTATGTCTGTGACGAGATACTTTGCCCATTGCTCGTTAGGTAATGCATGACCTACTACTTCGGTAGGAGGCAATACCGAATTTGTGTCGCCACGCCACGACAGGTGCACCATGCCTGCACCTGCACGCATCGCCGAGGCACTGACCAAAGATGCGGCGCCCGCCATTCCTGGGCTTCCTGCAACTACACGCACGCCGTGGTGCCACTTGTGTGCTCCGCGGTCACGAGCCGGTATCCAATGTGCAATGTCGGCAGATTCAACGAGGAACGTGTGGAGATCTGCTGGCGGGTCAATGCCTACATCTACCACGTCAATCTCTCCGCACACAGACGGACCATCGCCCATCAACATTCCTGTTTTCACTGCAGCAAATGTGATGGTGCGATCTGCAACAAGAATTCCACCCGCAATGGTTCCCAATGTTGCATCCAGACCACTTGGAATATCTACTGCAAGAACTGGAACGTCCATCACAATCGGCGGCGACCATGTACCGCGAAAGCCAATTCCATACGCAGCATCAATCACTAAATCTGCCGAACGAGGGTCAATGAAAACTTCCCCCGCATCATCGGCGTGCACAAATTGAATGTGCGCACCCCATTGGGACAACCATGCACCGGCCACTCGGCCGTCATCCCCATTGTGTCCCTTGCCCGCAATCACAATGATGCGTCGCCCGTATGCGCCACGCATCATCTGCTTGGCCACTACAGCGACGGCATAACCTGCTCGCCGAATGAAGACCTCTTGGTCATCGACAATGCCAAGCGCAGCAGCATCAGCGGTGCGCATTTGCTCGGCTGTGAGAACGGGAATCACCCCTCAAGCGTATTGGTCGAATTGCGCCCTACAGCGCTGCCACCACAGCCATTGCTACTGAATCTGTATGCGTGATGGAGACATGCCAGCTATCTACGCCTTGTGCATGGGCTAATGCCTGCGCACGACCACTGACATGTAGCACTGGCGCACCGGATTCCAGTCGATGTACAGCAACATCATGAAAATCAAAAGCGCCAAGGCCCACTCCAAGGGCTTTCATAGTTGCCTCTCGCACTGCAAAGCGCGCAGCCAGTGAAGGCGCATCATCTGTCTGTCCTTGTAACGACATAAGTTCACCTGGTGTGAACAGTCGTGCCCTCATAGAGGGGCGTCGTGTCATCAGATTTCTGAATCGATCTATGTCGACCGCATCAATCCCGATGCCCTTCATGATCTATTCAGTCTCACTGCGCCACATATCGGCGCTTTCCGATACGGGAAGAATCAGCAAGTCTGCGATAGATACTTCACCCAAACGATCCTCACGGAATGAACCTTCCGTTTCTGTTACCCAGTCAACAAGGCGATCGTATCGACGGTCATAGCCTTGCAATACTTGTCGCGCGATTGATGGTGACACGTAGTTGCGGAACGTAACGTGCAACAGGGTGATACCCACCGTGGTTGATCCCTTTACTTCGGGAACAAAAATCACTGTGCGCCCATCTTTGCGACCTTTAGCAACAAGTAATTGTTGTTCGGCAGCCACTCGCCTCTTTGTACCCATGAGTGCCGAGTTGGAATCAACGCGCGAGGTCAATTCACGAGCAAGTCCACCGCGTTCCACAATCGACACTGTTGCTGTTCCAGATTCTGGCTCTCCAGAAATTGCGTACCGAGTGAATCCGTTTACAGATTCCACAGCAGCATCTAGTGCAGCCAATACCTTCAATGTTTCATAAGGCACTTGTTCGCGTGCTGCACCAGACTCAAGAACTGCTTGCACCAATGCGCGATCCAAGAGACCCTCTTCACTGCGAGAGATTCCCACAGTCACTGTCTTTGCTTGGTGCTTAATGGCATCAACAGGTCGTGTGAGTTCATCAATTCCACGTGTCAACCCAGAGACAAGATCATCTAACAGCACTGCAGGTGATGCAACACGACCGGTTTCGCGTTGATATGCCTGCAGAGGATGCGGACCCATAAGTACACGTAACAACGACACAATGCGCACCGCAGTGGATGCCTCAAGATTTCCGTCGTACTGTCCTGTGTGTAACGCAGCAAAGAATTGCTGCGCAACCGGAACAATTTCACGTTCCACACGATCGAGTACATCATCGCCAGTGCCACCGCGCCCCACAATCAGTTCCACTACCTCGCGCACCTGACGTAGAGGCTTGGCAAGATCGTCAATCGCAAGTGCAGCTTCATAGCCAAACAAATGTCCCACCATGGCAGACAACACAAATGCAACAGCGGGATCAGTGACAGGTACAGAGACCACTGCAGATGCAGCGTCAAATCGAGTCTCACCTTCGGTGGCAATCACAATAGGAAGTGCTTTATGGGCCTTAAAGATGGCGACTTCTTTGGCCACGTCTGTGGCAGTGCCTTCCGCCAAGCCTGCGGCACACACCAAAATCAATGGCTCACAGGACAAGTCAATGTGTTTCTTATCTTCAGTGATGTCACACGAGATGGACTTGTAACACAATTCTGAAAGTTTGATGCGCACTTCATGAGCGGCCACAGTGTTTGGTCCACTTCCCACGACTGCCCAATAACGACGGGCGGGGGCGAATCTCCGCGCAATGTCGCCAATTTCATCGCGTTGAGCAATGACCTTCTCCATGGCAGCAGGCATAGAAACCAACGACGACAAAATGTGATGCATGCGCTGTGGGTCTGATGTACCCGTGGCTCGCGCAATTGCACACGACAACACTGCGCCTGCTGCAACTTGTGCATAAAACGCTTTTGTGCTGGCAACACTCATCTCCACATCGCGACCATCAGAGGTGTAGTACACACCATGGGCTTTATTGGCCAACTCACTGCCACGACGGTTCACAATGGCAAGAACTGCTGCCCCACGCGAAGCGACAAGATCGACGGTGCGATTGGTATCTGTTGTGGTGCCGCTTTGACTCACCGCAATGACCAACATGTCGGACATGTCTTGTTCCATCGCAAACCCGGAGAGCTCTGTGGCTGTCAATGCTTCTACATGAATTGAAGAATTCAATAACGATGTCAGTACAGGAACAAGAGAAGTTCCCGCTACTGCGGCTGTTCCTTGACCAATAATGCGGATACGTGAGATGGAGCCATCTGCGAGACGGCCCAGAATCAAAGTGGGCAGCGTCGTCTCGTCAAGGTCGGGAACTAATACTCCATCGACTGTTTCGGTACGGCCACGAATGGTTTTTCTGAAACTGCGCGGAGCTTCGTTGATTTCCTTAAGAAGAAAATGAGCAAAATCTCCACGATCGATGTCGCGAGTTGTGACCTCTGCGCGCACTACATCTTTTTCGGACAACTCAATGGGTGTGCCGTCATATGCATACATCGACATTCCGGCAAGTGTTCCTGCCTTGTCTGCATTCAGACGTACAACTTGTCCGCGCGTGGAGGGCTGTGAAGGATCACGAGGAGTTTCCCCGTCGAGACGCACGAAATCCATTGTCTCTTCCACCGTGCCATAGGGCTCACTGGCAACAATGAAACGATCTTCTGCGAGACCTACATAGAGTCCTTGTCCGCTGCCATGTAATGCCAAGTACATGTCTTGGGTTTCATCAGCCGCGCAATAGCCAATGGCTACCGATCCCTCAAATTGAGTGACTGCATTTAAAAATGCATCGAGTGTGTCCATGCCACCTGTGCGACCACGATCTACGAGAGCAGGAATCACTTTTGCATCCGTAGTAATCGGGTCCGCAAATCGCAAGTTGTGGCGTGCTTTCAGATCAGCATGGTTATCCACGTCGCCATTGAGCACGGCCATAGAGACCGATGCACGAGAATCCGACACTTCTTCACTCGTAACTGGGTGTGCATTGGGTTCCGAGATGATGCCCACACTTGCCCAACGCGTATGCCCCAACACCGACGTGCGAGCATGACGAAGACTCAACACTCGACGCAATAGGTCATCTGCGGCGAGAGATGCGCGCATGTGTCGTGTGTTGTCACCCAACTCACCAATTTCTGCGGCCGCTTTATATACAAATACGACAGTGGTTCCGCTGTAACGCACACTGCGATTGGTAAACAAGGGATCATGATCGCGTTGAGTGATTGCCTCGACAATGTCTGCAGGTGCGTTCTGCAGATCTGGAGATGACACGATGACGCTAATTCCTGCCGAATCTCGCCCTCGTACTTCCATACGATCAATTGCAGAGAGCGCTTGTTGAATACTGAGATAACCCGCAATCGCTGTTTCGGTTGCACCACGTCCGGCAAGTGCATGCACAGCATCAGCTGTACGCAGTCGATCTCGACGAATTGCCCAGAGTGCATCTCGCACTCGTGATACTCGTTCTACTGCTTTGTCGAGTGAAAGTGAATCAACATGCATCTCATCAATGCGTGCTTCTTCGTTATCAACAATCGCATCAAGGACGTTCAGCCGTGTGACGATGTCATTGGCAAGAGAATGATTTCCCGCAAGTGCAAACACTCCTGCGTCTCCGCGGAGAAGTTGATCTACCTGTTCAAGAGTGACTGCGACAGATTCGAGATCGGCGGCAACACCCACAGCGGAGTCCAAAAGCGCAACAAGTTCAGCAGGATTTGGGGCATGCCTGTGGTGTGGACAAGAAAGGATGCCAACGATGCCGCACATGGATATCTAGGTTACCGACACCCACTAGTGCACTAGTGGGCACCTTCAATAGTGCCCCCATAGGCACTCACCAAAATATTGGCCAGATTCAATGCTTTTTCTTGCGCAATCGCATCAGTACTGGCCTCCACCATCACTCGCACGAGTGGTTCGGTGCCCGATGATCGCACTAACACTCGACCATCTTGCCCAAGTTCTGTCTCGATACTTGCAACAGCATCACCCAGTGCAGACATGGGATCGTGCACTCGCTCGCTCGTGCGCACATTCACCAACACTTGTGGATAGGACTGCATTATTGATGCTGCTTCATCTAATGACACATGAGTGCGTGCGAGATACTCCATCAACATCAACCCCGCAAGAACACCGTCGCCTGTTGTTGCATGAGCTCGATGAATGATGTGGCCGCTTTGCTCTCCACCTAACACAAGGTCATATTCATCGAGTGCTGCCAAGACACTGCGGTCACCCACAGACGTCACAATCACATCGATACCGGATTGGGCCATCGCGCGATGAAAACCAAGGTTGGTCATTACTGTGACCGCAACTCCTTTGTTACGCAGTAATCCACGTTCGGCAAGATCACGTGCAGCAATAGCCATAATGAAGTCACCATCAACAATGTTTCCTGTGCGCGTGACTGCAATGATGCGATCGCCGTCGCCGTCAAATGCAATGCCAAGGTCGGCACCTTCACTCACCACTTTTTCCGCCAACTTCTGTGGAGATGTAGCGCCACAATGATCGTTGATGTTGCGACCATTTGGTTGATCAGCCATGACAACGACATGGGCTGCGGCTGCACGAAAAGCGGCCGGTGCAACATGAGACATTGCACCGTTTGCGCAATCCAACACCACTGTGAGCCCGTTCAACGACTCACCCACTACATGAGTGCGGTGCTCTACATATTCGTCAATGACATGGGCTGCATCATGCACTGTTCCCATAGACGTAGGCGACGCATCCGTTATCAGTGAATGCCACTCACGCTCAATGTCTATTTGCTCTGCATCATCTAGTTTGTGGCCACCAGAAGCAAAGACCTTGATGCCGTTATCGCTCCAGGGATTGTGCGATGCAGTAATTGCAATGCCCACCCAGCCATGACGTTCTGCCGCAAAGGCAATTGCGGGTGTAGGACATACGCCCAATAGATGCACTGCGACGCCTTCAGATGCGCACCCCTCGATGATGGAACGCTCAAACGCAAGACCGCTCTCGCGCGTATCTCGACCCACGACAATGCCAGTGGGTTGGAGAATACGTGCAACTGCACGTGCAAGATCACGCACAAGTTCGACAGTGAGTTCTTCTAATGCAACGCCACGAACACCATCGGTACCGAAGTGCAACATGAACCAGTATTCCTTATGACACGACGCCACAAAGGCGCCGAACACGCATCAGCGCTTGGTGAACTGTGGCGCCTTGCGCGCCTTCTTGAGGCCGTACTTCTTGCTTTCCTTGCGACGTGAATCGCGAGTGAGAAGACCAGCTTTTTTCAATACAGGGCGTGACTCGGGATCAAACTCCAACAAGGTACGCGCAATCGCCATACGCAATGCGCCTGCTTGACCGCTTACGCCACCACCAAAAATGTTTGCATCAATGTCGAACTGTTGTTCACGCTCGGTGACACGCAATGCTTCAGTTACAACCATGCGCTGTGCTGCAGTGGTGAAGTATGCCTCGATGGGCTTGCCATTAACAGTGATTTTTCCTGTTCCATGACGAAGCACGGCGCGAGCAACTGCTTCCTTACGACGACCAGTTGTTTGGGTGATGGGTGTGTTCGCCACAACGACTCCTTGTTGTATTAGCGAGCTTTAGCAGCGCTGAGATCGAGAACTACGGGGGACTGTGCAGCGTGCGGATGTTCTGGTCCGGCATACACCTTGAGCTTCTTCACCATCTGACGACCAAGTGGTCCTTTGGGAAGCATGCCTGCAACTGAACGAGTGATTGCGTCAGCTGGCTTACGATCAAGAAGATTTTGGTATGTCTCACTCTTGAGACCACCTGGGTAACCCGAGTAGGTGTACACCATGTTCTTCTCTGACTTGCCAGAGGTCATCACGATCTTTGATGCATTGATGATGATGACGTGGTCACCCATATCCATGTGTGGAGCAAAGACTGGCTTGTGCTTGCCACGCAAGATACGTGCAACTTCTGTGCACAGACGACCAAGAACGAGACCTTCGGCATCAATGATGTGCCAAGCCCGCTGAATTTCGCTTGCTTTTGGAGAATAGGTACGCATGAGACTTCCTTGATAGGGGCCCACGTGGACCGCCTGTACCCCATTTACTGGGGCTTGTTAAGGATAGGGGCACATATGTGCCTACGGCAACCGCCAACAGAAAGCCACATCATGAGAAACGAGCCCATAATTCAGGCGTTAGGGGTGTAGCCGGGTGCCCTCATAACCCACATCCCACAGCACCAACCCATGGGCGGGCGCAACCCGCGAGCCATGGGCCCGATCTTTGGCCAGAAGTACCGCAAGCGCATCACTGGGTGGACGCTTCTTTAGACCCACATCCACCATGAACCCCACAAGACCCCGCACCATCTGGTGGCAAAAGGCATTTGCCCGGATCTGACACACCAAATTCCCCTCCCCTTCATCTATCCATGAGATGTCCAATACGTGGCGCATCATGGACTTGGGTTCAACTCCCTCTGGGGCGATTGCGCGACGACAGAAGGCCGAAAAATCGTGGTGACCTACAAATGCATCTGCAGCCAAATTCATTAACGGCACCGATAAAGGTCGATGCACATACCATGAGAAATCTTTGACCAATGGATTGGGTGTGGGTTGATTACAAATGAAATAGCGATATCGACGCCATGTTGCACTTCTGCGTGCATCAAAAGAATCTTCCATCCATTGAGCATTTGAGATCGCCACATTTGGTGCACATAAAGAATTCACCCCACGCACAAATGACTCAAGATGCGTATCTGCGGGAATGTCAAGCGAGATCACTTGTTGCCGCGCATGCACGCCTGCATCGGTGCGACCTGCAGTACTGATGCGCACAGGAATGCGCGTAATGGTTGACATCGCTGCAACAAGAGCATCTTCCACTGTGGGTGATTCCTGATTAGACGCAAAGCCATGAAAAAAAGCACCGTGGTAGGTAACAAACAAACGGACCCGCGCAAGCGCGGGTCCGTCAGAAAAATGATTTTCCGGTTCCATGACCGGTGGTGTCATCAGACCAGTTCAATGCGCGCCATTGGCGCTGCGTCACCCTGGCGTGTTCCCAGCTTCAAGATGCGTGTGTATCCGCCATTGCGAGCTGTGTAACGAGGTGCAACTTCATTGACCAACTTGTTGGTCATTTCCTTGTCACCCAAGTAACCCTGAATTTGACGAATGCGATGCACACGCATTGGACCTTCTTCTTGGGCTTTCTTGGCCTTAGTGATGAGTTTTTCTGCAATAGGACGCAATGCCTTGGCTTTCGCCTCGGTGGTGACGATTCCTTCTGCAGCAAACAGTGATGCAGCCATATTCGCCATCAGCAAACGCTGATGAGATGCACTGCCGCCAAAGCGTGGTGCGCGACGTGGTGTTGCCATTGTGATGCTCCTTGAATTCCTGAATTATGCGCGCAGAGATAATCCGCGCTCGTCGAGCTTCTGGATGATTTCGTCGAGGCTCTTTTGACCAAAGTTTGTGATGTTCAACAAGTCATCGGTGCTCTTCAACAAAAGCTCACCAATTGTGTTGACCTGTCCTCGCTTGAGGCAGTTACGTGGACGCTCGCTGAGATCGAGATCCTCAATGGGAAGATCCAAGTCGGGCACACCAATGTTTGCACCAATGGGCTCACTCAACTCGAGTGCTTGTGGCTCCTCGGACAAAGTTGCGATGAGATCAACCAATGAACGCAGTGTTGCAGCTGCAGATGCAAGTGCTTCACGTGGAGAGATTGAACCATCTGTTTCAATGTCGAGAACAAGACGATCGTAGTTTGTGCTTTGCGCAACACGTGTGGGCTCAACATCGAACATCACGCGACGTACTGGCGAGAAGATTGCATCGATGGGGATTACTCCGATGATGCGGCTCTCTGCGTCACGATCGGTGGACAAGTATCCGCGACCGCGCTCGATGGTGATGTCGAGTGCCAAAGATGCTCCTGCATTCAATGTTGCAAGATGCAAAGAAGGGTTCAAGATGTCTACACCAGTAGGTACTTGAATGTCGCCAGCGGTAAGTGTTGCTGGGCCGTTGACATCAACACGCACAACAACTGCTTCTTCGCTGGTGGACTGCACAACGATGTCTTTCAAGTTCATGATGAACTCGGTGACATCTTCGGTCATTCCCTTGATGGTGGTGAATTCGTGCTCGACATTGTCGAACTTCACTGTGGTGATTGCAGCACCAGGAATGGACGACAGCAATGTGCGGCGCAACGAGTTACCAATGGTGTGACCAAAGCCTGGCTCGAGTGGACCAACAGCAAAACGCTGACGTGTGGGATGGTCGTCGCCAATGGCTTCGACTGAAGGGCGCTGGATAACAAGCATGGTGTTCTCCTCTGAAAAGACTGGTGGTTACTTCGAGTAAAGCTCAACGATGAGCTGCTCGCGGACGGGTACATCAATGTGCTCACGCTGTGGAAGGTCGCGCACGGTGACTTGCTTGTCACCAGCTTCGAGCCAACCTACGAGTGCACGATCGAGCGTGTCGATGTTGTGTTGGATCTGAATCATTTCTTTTGCCTTAGGAGACAAAGAAATAACTTGACCACGCTTCACGCGATATGACGCAATGTCCACGCGCTTGCCATCAACCAAGATGAGGCCGTGGTTCACAAACTGACGAGCTTGTGGACGGGTAGATCCCCAGCCGGCACGGAACACAATGTTGTCGAGACGAAGCTCTAACAGACGCAACAGGTTTTCACCTGTTGGGCCGCTAAGACGGTTTGCCTCTTCATAGGTGCGACGGAACTGACGCTCAAGAACACCGTAGATGTACTTGGCCTTCTGCTTCTCTTGCATCTGAGCGAGGTACTCACTACCTGCGCTACGACGGCGTGAACGGCCGTGTGCACCTGGTGGGAAAGGGCGACGATCAAGAGCCTTTGAGCCCTTTGCGTTTTCAAAAATGTTTGTGTTGAGGCGACGCGAAATGCGCACCTTCGGTCCGGTGTAACGGGCCATGACTAGCTCCTCCGACGCTTTGGCTGACGGCAACCGTTGTGCGGTACCGGGGTGACGTCTTTAATTCCTGATACTTCGATGCCGAGGTTCTGAATGGAACGAAGTGCGGTGTCGCGACCAGAGCCTGGTCCCTTCACATGAACTTCGGCGCGACGAAGACCATGCTCCATCGCAGCCTTGCCGGCCTTTTCTGCTGCCATTTGTGCAGCGAAAGGAGTCGACTT
>JBIKSB010000166.1:0-3302 GCA_044348855.1 Ilumatobacteraceae bacterium
ACCGTCCTTGTAGAGAAACTGCATGTCTCTCTTGTCGAGGATTGCTTGTTCCACGCGGATTCCAGCGTTAAAGGTCTTTTCAAATACGTTGCCATTACGAAGATTGCGCAACTTTGTGCGCACGAAGGCTCCCCCTTTGCCAGGCTTCACATGTTGGAATTCCACAACGGTGAACAAACCGTTGTCAAGTTCGAGTGTGATTCCGTTTTTTAAATCATTCGTGGTGATTGCGGGCATGACAATTCCTTGGGGCTTAACGTGAGAATGCGACAAAAAGAGTCGGTGACGACGACCTGATCTTCGATCCGGACACCGCCTACTCCTCCACGATAGAGCCCAGGCTCCACTGTCACCACTTCATTGGTGCAAAGTACTGCAGTACAACGGGGCGAAAAGATGGGTGTTTCGTGGATATAGAGCCCAATTCCATGTCCTGTGCCATGGACAAATTCATCTTCCACGCCTGCGCGACTAAAAACAGCCCTTGCCGCAGCATCTACTGCGCTGCCCACCACACCATGACGCACTACCTGAAGTGCCGATGATTGAGCTTCATAGACAAGCTCCCACATCTGGCGATATTCCTTAGAGACATCACCTACTAGGACTGTCCGTGTCATGTCGCTGCGATATCCATCTATCTCAGCACCCATGTCAATAACGACACCATGACCTGCATCAATGGTTGCATCTGTGGGTTCATGATGCGCACTTGCGCCGTGCACACCTGTCGCCACAATGGTGTCAAAGCTGGGACGATCTGCTCCCGCCTCACGCATCAAAAACTCAAGACGATTACGCACTTGCTTTTCTGTTTTCCCCATGAGCCCATCGGCCACTACGGACAAAAGTGCAGAATCTGCGATGGCCGCTGCCTTTTGCATGAGTGCAATTTCATCTGGGTTCTTTACGCGTCGAAGTTCATCTAGATGGTCGCCCTCATCAACAATCTGAAAGGTTTCGGCCAATGTGCGCGCATGTTCTGCAGTGATGTGGCGAGGATGAATACCCAACTCAGAGACACCAGAAGACACGAACACATCGAGTGCAGTCCGATGAGCATCCATGCAGAGCACTTCGATAGATGCACCTGACTGACGTGTCTCTTCTTGGGCACGCGCGAAATAACGTCCGTCGGCAAGAAGGACTCCCGACTTGTTCTCTCGATCCACAAGAAGTTGCGACGTACCGCCAGTGAATCCCGTCAACCAGCGAATGTCCTGCTGTCTCAGGACTAGGACATGCCGAGGGCCTTCAGTGAGCCCGTATCTCTCTATGCGTCCCGCAACATTCACGATGCGTGCAGCGCAACAAGTGCATGAATTGCCAGCACATAACTCAGTCCACCAAAACCTGAGATAGAACCGTCAACCACGCCTGACACAACACTGACATGACGAAACTCTTCACGTGCCGATGGATTGGAGAGATGCACTTCTATCTTGTTGCCTTTAAACGACCGAAGGGCATCATGCAGGGACCACGAATAGTGCGTCAGAGCACCTGCATTGATAATGATCGCATCTACTGTGCCTGTTGCAGAGTGAATTGCTTCCACCAACTCTGCCTCGGAATTGGACTGCAAGCTCTTTACTGTCAACCCATGAGCTGCCGCCGCTGCAGATGCTGACTCAATGTGATCTTGCAGGCTGGCCGTTCCATAAATATCGGGTTCGCGCGAACCCAACAAATTCAGGTTCGGGCCGTTCAGAATCAGTACCGATGACAATGCCATGCTTCTCACCGTAGTCGCTCACTTAACTATTTCGTGACGCAAATTCCGCATATGCACGCTTTATTGCCTCAACTGATACGTCCGAGACAACCTCAAGCCCCTGAGATGCATCCAATACGAAAGTTAGAGAATCCACTGCCTTTTTATCGCGACCCATCGCCGCAACAAGAGCATCCACAACGAGACCTTTCGGCACGGAAATCTTTAGACCGTACACCTCGCGAATGACGTGATAATGCTCGCGCACTCGGTCTTCATCAATGCGACCCAACTCGTAACCCAGATGTGCAGCAAAAAGAACTCCCAAGGCCACTGCCTCGCCATGGGCAATAGAAAAATCAGTTTCGATCTCTAAAGCATGAGCAAGGGTGTGCCCGTAGTTGAGAAACGCACGAATGCCTCCCTCACGCTCGTCTGCGGCCACTATCTCGCCCTTGATGCCCACGCAACGTGCGACACGCAAAGGAAAAGGTAACGCGTTCAGATCTTCGCGCACGATGAAGTGGTACTTGGCCATCTCTCCCAGTCCGCAATCCATCTCCCTTGGAGGAAGTGATGCCAAAGCATCCAAGTCGCACACGACACCTGAAGGTTGCCAGAACGCACCCACCAAGTTTTTGCCTTCGGAAAGATTGACTCCAGTTTTGCCTCCGATTGCAGCATCAATCATCGCAAGTAACGAAGTGGCGACATGAATGACTGAGATACCTCGGTGGTACGACGCGGCGGCAAAACCTGCAACGTCTGTCACCATTCCTCCTCCGACTCCAATCACCAGGTCTTTTCGTGTGAGGCCCTGTTGTGCGAACTCAGAACACAATTGCTCAATTGTGTGGAGCGTCTTAAATGATTCACCTTCGCCAATGACATGAAGAGAAGTCTGTACGCCTGCAATGGTGGGTCGAAACTGTTGAGGAACGCTGTGTTGAGTAACGATTGCAACGCGCTGCACACCTTTGGGAATCAGGTCTTCGATGCGTTGCACCGCACCATGACCCACCAACACTGAATACGCTCGCTCACCGAGGTCAATCTTGACGGTGTGAATCTCACTCATGCACACCATCTTCCCAAATAACTGCCTGATCTATTGCATCAATAATCAGGCTGGTGACCGATTCGATGCTGCGCTCAGAGACATCGATAACAACATCAGAGACCTCTTTATACATGGGCTCTCTTTGGGTGTACATCTGCTGGAGTACCTGGAGTCGATCTGTATCAAGAGCCGGCCGATGGGATCCCTTTGCTGTCCGGGCAGCCAAGACTTCTGGCAGAGCATGCAGCCATACCACAGTGATCATTCGCTGGGTCCTTGCCTTGTCTAGTAAGCGTCGATTGCTCTCCGACAGAACCACTCCACCTGCAGCCGCAATAACGGCACCTCCTGGAGAATGGAGACACTCTCTCAGAACCTCAGATTCCACTTCACGAAAGAAATGCTCGCCCGACTCGTCAAAGATCTCGCGCACAGTTCTTCCGACACGCTGTTCCACGAGTTTGTCGGTATCAAGACACGGTATGCGAAAGTGCTGTGCGAGTTCCCATGCCACGGTGGACTTGCCTG
>JBIKSB010000167.1:0-3299 GCA_044348855.1 Ilumatobacteraceae bacterium
CATTGCGGTTCACCCACCCCTGTAGAGATGTGATGGGGATTAGCGATAGGGCTGAAGTGCCTCGTGAACCCGAGCAAGAAGCGATGTGACCACAGCTGCATCATTAGGGTCGAGTGTAAGCAAACGATCAAAGGCTGCCGACTCAATATCAATAGCAGGGTGCAACTTATAAGTATGAGCCTTGGAACTGTTGAATTGTGGGGTCTTGAGCCGCGTGGTGCCCGGAGCTTCTCGGTCGATCCAGCATTGTGCGGCCTCGCCAAGTGCCTGAATGGTCCAGCCCACTTCCATGTGCAATGACCAGGGGGAATCTGCGGTGAGTTCGTTTGCCACAGTGATTGCCTCAGGTGCGTGGCGGACAGGAACTTGCATCCGCACAACAGAGCCTGCGTGCTCGAGATGTCGCACCTCTGTAATCACAGTGTCGTGGTGTACAGCAAGCACCATCGGGTCATCTTGGAGTCGAGAAGAAGCGTCGTATTGCTCGGGCGTCACAATTTCCCAGACCCATGGGCGACCGCCTGTGTCGATGGCAGGAACATTGACGCCTACCCAAGCGATATCAAGGCCAGGCATTGTGACGCGTCGCCAAGAAAGAGGGTCATGGTGCTCAGCTAGTGAGCGTTTGACTCCTTCAATGAACGTCTGCACGGTTACCGATAGTGGCGTATTTGTTCACTGAAATGGTGGATACCTAAAGATGAGAGACTGACGAGGTGCCTGTGTGTAAACAATCAGATCTCGAGATGTACTACGAAATCTTCGGAACAGGTCGACCTGTTCTGTTCTTTAATGGTTCAGGTGCAACGTTAGAGACCTCAATGTTGTTGATTTCTGCACTTGCAACTCATTGTCAAGTATTGGCCCACGATCAACGTGGTCTGGGGCGCACGTCAATTCCCCCTGGGCCCTACACCATGGCGCAATATGCACAAGA
Source organism: Ilumatobacteraceae bacterium (assembly GCA_044348855.1). Lineage (GTDB taxonomy): Bacteria > Actinomycetota > Acidimicrobiia > Acidimicrobiales > Ilumatobacteraceae > UBA2093. The sequence goes on from JBIKSB010000167.1 coordinate 938, forward strand.
CGGTGCAGCACTGCTGGATTGTGTGGGATGGGAACGCTGCGCTGTGGTGGGCATAAGTTTCGGAGGAATGGTGGCGCAAGAGTTTGCGGCAACATGGCCTGAACGTGTGGACAAACTTGTGTTGATGTGCACCTCTGCCGGTGGAGAAGCCGGTTCGTCGTATCCGTTACATGAACTCGGGTCGCTTCCTGTGGATGAACGCAACAGGCGCATTATCGAACTGACTGATGCGCGATTTACTCCCGAGTGGTTGGAGACTCATCCGCGAGATGCACGCATGATGTCGATGCGTGCAGAACAAGCAGCGGTGCCAAAGAATGAGGAAGTGGTGCGTGGTGAACGTCTCCAACTGCAGGCGCGCGTCGGTCACAATGTGGCCGATCGTTTGCATCGCATTGCTGCCCCCACTCTCGTAGCAGCAGGGCGGTTTGACGGAATTGCACCTGTTGCTAATTCACAGGAAATTGCATCCCGCATTCCTCACGCAGATTTGCGCATTTATGAGGGCGGACATTTGTTTACTGCCCAAGACCCTCAGGCTCTTGCCGACATCAGCCAGTTCCTCATTTCTGAATAATCACTTCTGATGGGCACTGGCGCCCCATGGCCCAATGTCGAGTGAAAGCCGCAGAAAGAGCGAATGAAGTAGGGCCGCATGTTCTACAGATGCATGCGCGCGCAGTAGACGCACCAGTTCATCGCGAAAGAGAACTCCATGTGAATCCACACCAACGGAGAGATGAGCAATCTCATGTAATAACACCGAGGTGGTGGTGTTGCGCTCTTGTACACAAATTGTCCATGAATCTAGATCTGCAGTGGCGCGTACTTTTTGGGAGCGCCCACGCAGAATCTGTGGAGGGTCAATGTCCTCTCTATGACAGACCGAGTCCACAAAGCCCTGAGCAACTTGCGGATCAACCACCGGAGAACCAAGAGTTATATCCACCACATCCTCGCAGGCGTACACCAGACCCTGTTCGTATGAGCACTTTGGGTAGACCAACACACGGTCATGTACTTGTTGCACAAATACATCGATGTCGGTCATCCAAGTTCTCCTTTCACGCCACTGGTAAATGACCGGCTTCCTGTGGAGAATCCCTGTCCCGCACTTTTGCCACTGCTGTAAGCATTCGATGAAGTATCGGCATAGGAGTATCCACCTCGCAGAGGTGGTGCTGATGCGCGCATTTCATCGCGGGCACGCGTCATACGATCTGCGAGCACCAATCCGGCTCCAGGAGTTTCCGAGACGAATTCATTACGAGCACTTTGCAGTGCTTCTTGGATGCCTCGCTGGAATCCATTCCACCATTCGGTGCGCCATGTGCGATTTCCACGTGGCAACAAGCGAGCACCCATTAAATCGGCTGCACAAAACAGTGTGTATGCGGCGGTGATATCGGCTTCTCGGCCGTAGAGCACCATCACGCATGAATTTCCCTCATCAAAATCGCGATAACCAATGCACGAATGCATCAAGGCGATGGCATTGAGAATATTGACTCGCCGCACCCGATACGGACCAGACACATGATGAATACGCATGACGACATCAACAGAGGTTGCTGCGCTGTTGTCGTCGACGTCCTTTTCGCTTAAGCCATGCTTTTGCATGAGCTTTGATGCCATAGCCAGTGCAGATTCGGCTTCGGCCTGAGGGGTATTGGGATGTTGAGCTAACGCAAGAAGTGCGTGGATGCGTTCTTTGTAACTTTTCATCTTCTTCGCGGAAACGCCACACGGATGACCAGCAGCAGAATCAATAAAGCCAGAAGATGGAGAAGTTCAAAAGTGGGAGCTACCTCATTGTCTACGACGTCAAAGGCAATCGTGACCACTTGGATGAATACTTGGATGGCACATACCGAAATAGCAAAGTATGCGAGTGCTGGTCGCAATGCCACCGAGATTCCCACCGCGCCGATGACAAATCCAATGACTCCATCGCGGGTGACATGGCCGATGGATTCTTTGCCGTCGCCAATCCATAGAAATGCAACACCAAAGATCCATGGGAGAGCAATGAGTGCCTGGATAGTTGAGACAATGAGAAGAAGCCTTTGGACGACTGTATTTGGTTGTAGTCGGTTGTTTATTTCGTTGATGGCCTGTTTGTCAAAGTCGTCTGCAGTATCAGACGCACAAAGTGGGCATTGCAAAAGATGCTGCCGTGCTGCTGAGACGTCATCGGCTGGGGCGAGATCCATCAGAATAATTTCGCGTGCGCGGTGACACGTAAGAGCAGTCATCTCTACACCGCCAGCGCGTTGCGCATCTCAGATGTGAGTGCCTCGCGGGCGCGCGCCAGACGTGACCGCACAGTACCCACGGGAATGGACAGAGTCTCTGCTGCAGT
>JBIKSB010000168.1:0-3283 GCA_044348855.1 Ilumatobacteraceae bacterium
TGCTTCATAACCAAGTGGGATGCGCGTACGCACCATCTCCCGCACACCCTCGCCTGCTTCATCAAAGGTTTGCAGCATGGGCGTATCAATAATTCCCGGATGGATGGAATTCACACGTACACCAAATGGTGCAAGTTCCTTTGCAACGCCTTTGGTCATTCCTCTTACGGCCCATTTACTTGCGCCGTAAGCAACAAATCCAGGTGTGCCATTGAGGCCAGCGACAGAAGAAATATTGATGATGCTTCCTTGCTTACGTTGCACCATATGGGGAGCCACTGTTTTCATTCCAAGGAAAACGCCCGTCACATTGATATCCATCGTGCGTTCAAAATTTTTCAGCGAAGTATCAAGGATTGATCCTTGTTCAAAGACTCCGGCGTTGTTGACTAGAACGTCAATCTGGCCAAAAGCTCCAATGGCATCTGCAACCACAGACTCCCATTCGGATTCGTTGGTCACATCATGTCGATAAAAAATGCAACGCGATCCGTCGGGAGACAAACGCCGTGCTGTCTCTTGACCTACTTCGTCCAAGATGTCGGTGATGACGACCTTTGCGCCTTCATCGAGAAACAATTGTGCTTCAGATGCACCCATTCCACGTGCGCCACCTGTGATTAGCGCAACTTTGCCTTCAAGACGTGATTTACCCATAAAAGAGTTCTAGCCCATAGAACTCCTCAATGGCTACCCGTGGATGTCCCTGCCTTGTCATCTGTGCGCACCTGCAGCAACAACCGTGTCGCCACCACAATAAGGAGGCTCGCAAACAACAGATTTGACACCGTGTCGGACATTTGTGCCGATACCCAACTGCCCACCACGGCAGCGGGAATTCCGCCCAGTCCACAGATCGCTGCAGCTCTCATGTCCACATTCTTTTTCGTTCGATTGCGCCACGTGCCCATAAGTGCTGTGGGAATGATCACCGCGACAGATGTCCCCTTTGCATATGCCGAAGGCATGGTGAGCAACATCATCATTGCGGGCACCATCACTACTCCTCCACCTACACCCAACAGCCCCGCCAAAATCCCCGTTGCCACACCAATGGCAATTAGCGACAACACGGCAACTACTTCTAATGGGTCACGCTCGCCCGATGTGAGAGGTAGAAAAAGTCGAATTGCAGTCACAATCAGAAGCCCGGCAAAACCAAGAGCCAGTGTGCGGTGCGGCAACACATGCAAAAGCTTTGTGCCCAAAAGTGCACCCGTGATTGCTCCAAGAGCGAGCCAGAAACCCACTGGCCAATCGACCTTGTCTTGACTCCAGTAACTCACAAGTGATGCAAGAGAAATGGGAAGCACTGCTGCCAAAGAGGTGCCATGGGCGATGCGCTGGTCCATCTTTGCAATAAGGACAAGACCGGGAACAATCAGGATTCCACCACCTACACCAAACATGCCCGACAACAAACCTGCAGCCAATCCCACAAGCGTGACCGTGGACATCTTGATGGGTGAGGGAATGACTTCTGACATGGGCTCCCATGCTTTCACATTTGTTGCCCTATTCCCTATCGTTTGAGATGTGGGGCCACAAAGACTCTTCTCAGTGTTGATATTGACTGCTCTTGTGGGCACAGGTTGTGCTTCCAACTCTTCCTCTTCTTCACCATCATCTGTGGACTCCGCAGTTGTAGAACGCATTATTGCCAATTGCACCAACCTCAATGCCCCAGAGTTAGGCGAAGGGAAATTGTGCATAGACAACGGTTTCCGCATTAATGACGATGATTTTGCGTTCGCCAACTGGGGGCGATCACTTCAAGCAGACGCAAATGTCACCGTGCAAACTTTTGTAGATCTATTTGGGAGAAGCTCGGTATGCACATCTGGGCCAGAGAATGAATGTGTTCTGCGTCCAGCCACTTTGCAAAAACTTGAAGAATGGAACACAGCATTATCGGGCGGTCGCTGCGAAGGATTAGCCACGCTCAGCACACGCTTCTTTATGAACCTTGATCATCCATCTATGTTTCGCACTGATGCATCAGCGGTGTCAGAGCTTCAACGTGGTGATGGGTCACTCGATGCGTCTCTTGTGTATTGGTGGGCCACACAGTTTCTTCCCGAAGTTGCAGATCGTGCAGCAGCATCACGACAGCGCACTCCCCTTCAACTTGTTGACGACGTGATTGTGGGGTTGGCCAATTCGGTGGGTTACACCGTAGGGATGTACTTCGGTAACTCTGGCCATGCAGTAACACCTTTTGCAGTGACACACCGCGACACCCATTTTGTCATTCACGTCTATGACAACAATTTCCCTGGCGAGCGTCGAGAGATTCTCGTAGATACGCGCACCAACACTTGGGCGTATGCCAATGCATCTACTCGTATTGATGGGAAGAAGATTGACTGGGAAGGCACCACGGGGACTTTGGAACTCACACCTATGTCTGCACGCAAAGGTCCCTTTCGATGTTCTTTCTGCACAACCACTAGTTCGTCTTCGCCCACTGTGATTACGTTGGCATCGCGCGATACGAATGCTGCGGGGTATCTCTACATCACATCACGCACTGGAATCATTGAAGCCACACCTACACAACTGACAAACACCATCCCCGGAGCAACATATGTAATTGGCAAAGGTGCAACAGGTGGACTTGCCACCGTCACTTTGCCTGCAGACATCGGAGATTTCGATGTGGAGGTACGACGTCTTTCTCAAGATGTGCCAGCTGCCGATGTCGTACTGGGAATCCAACGCCCTGGAGATGGGCTTGTTCAAGTGTCCGGAGATCTTGCCCACACCGTGGTATCCACGGCACGCACATCTACCTCTGTGCTTGCAGTGCGTAGCGACACCACAACCATTCGTGCACCTCAGCAGAATGTGGCCCGTGTGAGCATTGCCGCGGGCAGTGCTCTTTCGCGACGCACTTTGGCTGCAGGGGAACACATGACTGTTTCTCGAATCGCAGAGAACTCGATTGAAGTTTCATTGAAAGGATCACAAGGCGAAGACTTCGGTCGTATTCCCATAGCGGTGAACCCAGATGAGCGCACTCGCGAGATTGACCTTGTCGTTAATCAACAAGGTCAACTTGCACCCAATAACTCTCTTCTTGCACCAGTACAGATTGCCCCGTCCACCACAATGAACTTCACTCCTCGTGTTACTCCCATGCCTTCTCGTCCTACTCCGACCACCACAATTCCCTCTATCGAGGTATCCGAACCTGATTGATATGCCCGATAAATTGAGGGTTATCGAAAACAAAATCGTTCTCTTTTACAAATTCACTCCCCTTGCCGATCCGATTGCTATC